>JAICVE010000100.1 GCA_025935475.1 Nitrospira sp.
AGCCATGAATCCCTGACCGACTTCTCCTTCACGATTCCGCGTGTTGACGTCAACAAGGCGATGCCGATCATTCAGGATACGGCGAAGGACATCGGCGCCAAGTCGGTCTCCGTGACCGAGGCCATCGCGAAAGTCTCACTGGTCGGCGTTGGCATGCGGTCACATTCGGGTGTCGCCGCGAAGATGTTCGACGTCCTGTCCCATGAAGGCGTCAACATCATGATGATCAGCACATCCGAAATCAAAATCTCCTGTGTCATCGACGAAAAGTATATGGAATTGGCCATGCGCGCACTCCATGCCGCCTTTGGGCTGGACCGTGCACCGGCCGGCAGATGATGGCCGAGCCGATTTGACCCTCGACAGGCTCCGCCTCCTCCTGTTACCCTCTCCGCCATGGCCAAACGGCGGTCACAACCCCCTCGCCAGCTCTCAGCCAAGGCGGCCTTGAAGGCTCCGCTTGCCACGTCCGCCCCCTTGGAAATTTACGACACGACCTTGCGGGATGGCGCCCAGGCCGAGGACGTCAGTTTTTCCGCCGACGACAAGGTCATGGTCGCCCAGCGGTTGGACGAACTTGGCGTGCAGTTCATCGAAGGCGGTTGGCCCGGTGCCAATCCGAGGGACATCGAGTTCTTCCGCATGATCAAGGAAACACCTTTGAAGCAGGCGACCGTCGTGGCGTTCGGCTCTACGAGGAAGGCCAGCAACTCCGTGCAGAAAGATGCCAATATTCAGGCGCTGCTCCAGGCGGAGACCAAGGTCATCACGCTGTTCGGCAAAAGCTGGTCGCTGCACGTGACGGATGCCTTGGGGATCGCGCTTCACACAAATCTCGATCTCATCTCCGATTCTGTGGCACATCTTCGAGCGAAACATCGCCGCGTGTTTTACGATGCGGAGCACTTCTTTGACGGGTACAAGACGAACCCGGAGTATGCGCTTGAGACCATCAGGCGGGCTGTGGAAGCCGGTGCCGAACGCGTCATTCTCTGCGACACGAACGGCGGCACCATGCCGTGGGAAATCAAGAACATCTGCGGGGTCGTGCAGAAGGAATGCAAGGTGCCGCTCGGCATCCACGCGCACAACGATTGTGAAATGGCCGTCGCGAATTCGTTGGTTGCCATCGAGATGGGAGTGGTGCAGGTCCAGGGCACGATCAATGGAATCGGTGAACGCTGCGGCAATGCCAATCTTTGTTCGATTATTCCGAATCTTCAGTTGAAGATGAAACGCCCAGCGCTGGGTGAACGTCTCACCCACTTGAAGGAGGTGTCAGGTTTCGTCACGGAAATCGCCAACTTAATGCCAAACAAGCACCAGCCCTACGTCGGGGATTCCGCGTTTGCGCACAAAGGCGGTGTCCACATCCATGCGGTGCTGAAGAACCCTGCCACCTACGAGCACGTCGTGCCCTCCCTCGTGGGCAATCGCCAGCGGATGCTTGTGTCGGATAACGCAGGCCGCAGTGGCTTGCTCGACAAGGTCGAGGCCTACGGGATCAAGTTGGACAAGGACCATTCCAAAGTCCAGGAATTGATGGCGACTCTAAAGGAGCGGGAAAACGAAGGCTATCAATTCGAAGGAGCCGAAGGCTCCTTTGAGCTACTCATGCGGAAGGCAATGGGGACCCATAAACCTTCGTTTCAGCTGTTGGGGTTCAAGGTTATCGTCGAGAAAAAACAAGAGGATGGACGTTCTGGATCCGAAGCCACCGTCATGGTCAAGGTGGGGGAGGTGGTCGAACAGTCCGCTGCGACAGGTGCCGGTCCGGTGAGTGCGCTCGACCATGCCCTGCGCAAGGCTCTTGAAAAGTTCTATCCTCAGCTGAGGGAAGTCAAACTCCTCGATTACAAGGTCCGGGTCCTCTCGGCAAATCGAGGGACCGAGTCCAAGGTGCGGGTCTTAATCGAATCCGGCGATCACAAGGATAAATGGGGCACCGTGGGCGTCTCCGAAAACGTCATGGAGGCCAGCTGGCAAGCCTTGGCCGACAGTATCGAGTACAAACTTCTGGCATCAGACCGTTAGCACGCAGCGTCTCCTCTCAAGAATAGTCCTTGACAGCCTATCTAACCTCACGTAACTTATGGTAAAACTGTCTCCCGGCTCCCGGCGAGACGGGCGCTTCGACGAGACAGATTGGTGGCGCAAGGGGGGAGAGCATGAGAAAGGCTGATATCGCGAATGAAATTTATAAGCAGGTTGGAATTTCTAAGAACGAAGCTGCCGATATCGTCGAGCTCGTGCTGAACATGCTGAAAGCCGTGTTACAAAAGGGAGATTCCGTCAAGATCGCCGGTTTTGGGAACTTTGTCGTGAGAAGCAAGGGCGCCAGGAAGGGCCGGAATCCACGGACCGGTGAAGAAATCGGCATCACGCCTCGCCGCGTCGTGACCTTTCGTCCGAGTCAGGTATTCAAGAAATACGTCAATTCGTAACAGTTTCACACCCGGAACAACTCCCGCCACGAGGACCGGTCCATGGGGAATGAACCCCGGCTCGGCAGCAAAGTTTTCTACAAAATCGGCGAAGTGAGTCAGGTGACGAAGCTTCCCGCCTATGTCCTCCGGTTCTGGGAATCCCAATTCCCCTTTCTGAAACCTAAGAAAAGTCGTGGCAATCAGCGACTCTATGTGCGCAAAGATGTCGAAACGGTGTTGGAAATCAAACGCATGCTGTACGAAGAAGGATATACGCTCGAAGGTGTGAAACGGTATTGGACCCGTCGCGGCCGTGTGACGGGTCAGCGCATCAAGCCAAAAGAGTTGGCGCAGAAGTTGCGGGGCAATTTGCAGGCCATTTTGAAAATTCTTGAGTCGCATTCCTGATGGAGGTCGGTGCCGAACGGTTGCAATCAAGAAGGCTGCGAGGCGACAATGGGCGTGGCAGCACAGGAATACCAAACACGTCGGGGCGTGGCGCAGCCCGGTAGCGTACTCGCTTGGGGTGCGAGTGGTCGGCCGTTCAAATCGGCTCGCCCCGACCAATTCACAACCGTGCTGCCATGAGTGCATCCCGTCCGTTCTTTTGGAGCTGCCTCTGAGCAGCTTTTTTTATGTCTGACTCGCGCCCGCGCATCCTCGTGACCAATGACGACGGCATCCACTCCGCGGGATTGACCTCGCTCGCCAAGGCCTTGAGCCGCGTCGGAGACGTCTGGGTCGTGGCGCCGGACCGCGAGCGTACGGCAGTCGCTCACGCAGTCACTTTGCACAAGCCGTTGAGAATCCACCAGGTCGAGAAGCAGGTCTATGCCGTCAACGGGACCCCCGTGGACTGTGTCAATTTGGCCTTGTTGAATATCCTGCCCAAACGACCACATCTTCTCGTTTCGGGCATCAATAAGGGTGTGAACCTCGGTGACGACGTCTTGTATTCCGGCACCGTCTCGGCCGCTGTGGAAGGCACGATTTTGGGAGTCCCTTCCATGGCGGTTTCCCAGGAGGGCCGTGACCAGTTTCACTTTGCGACCGGGGCGCATTACGCGGTGCGCGTCGCCAGACTCATCCTCCGGCAGGGGCTTCCTGAAGAGACGCTCGTCAATCTCAATATTCCCAACCGCACCGTGGAAACCGTGACAGGCGTACGAGTGACCTGTCTGAGCCGTCGACGATTCGAGAACCCCATCATCGAAAAAGTCGACCCCCATGGCAGGAGTTACTTCTGGATCGCCGGGACGCGTGTGTCATGGAGCAGGAATAAGGACGCGGACCACGAAGCTATCGCGGAGGGCGCCGTCTCCCTCACGCCTCTGCACCTCGACAGCACGAACTATGGGGCACTCGATCAGTTGCGCACCTGGGAGTCGGCCATCCGAGCGCAGCGGCGCGCGCCCAAGACACGCAGGACGCGGCGATAACCCATGGGGAGTCTTATCGAAGCCGTTATTACACTCCTTAGTAGGTTCGTGATCAACACGATTTCGACGCTGGGCTACACCGGTATCCTGGTGACGATGGCCATCGAAAGCGCCTGCATCCCGTTGCCGAGCGAGATCATCATGCCCTTTTCCGGCTATCTGGTGACCACCGGGCAGTTCACCATGTTGGGCGTCACGCTGGCGGGCGCTGTCGGCAATGTCGTCGGATCGATCGTCGCCTATTACGCCGGCGTCTGGGGCGGACGACCGTTCGTCGAACGCTATGGGTCTTATGTGCTCCTCTCCAGCCGGGATCTCGACACGGCCGATCGCTGGTTTGCAAAATACGGAGAAGCCGCGGTCTTTTTTAGCCGTCTGTTGCCGGTGGTGCGGACCTTCATTTCGCTTCCAGCGGGCATTGCCAGGATGAACTTTCCACGCTTCGTCATTTTTACGTTCATCGGCGCTCTTCCCTGGTGCTATGCGCTGGCCTATGTCGGAGTCGCCATGGGAGAACGATGGGATCAGTTACGGCAGTATTTCCATCAATTCGACCTCGTGATCGGACTCATGCTGGTGCTGGCAATAGGATACTTTCTCTGGTCACATTGGCCTCGCCGCGCAGCCACCCCTCATGTCTAACACACGATGTTGACACTCTTTAATACGCTCACCGGAAAACAGGAACCGTTTACACCGATCGAGCCCAAGCGAGTGCGAATGTATGTGTGCGGTGTGACGGTTTACGACTATTGTCACATCGGCCATGCTCGAAGCGCGCTTGTCTTCGATGTGCTTCGCCGATATCTGGAGTACAGCGGGTACGAAGTCCTCTTCGTCAAGAACTTCACCGACGTCGATGACAAGATCATCAGGCGGGCCAATGAACAACACGTCCCCTGCGACGTGATTACGAGCAAATATATCGATGCCTATTACGAGGACATGGGGAAGTTGGGGATCAAGCCGGCGTCCATAGAGCCGAAAGCCACGGAGCACATGGCCCAAATCATTGCGCTCACGGACAGGCTGACCCAGAAGGGTTTGGCCTATTCCATAGACGGCGATGTGTACTTCCAGGTCGACAAGTATAAGGACTACGGTCGCCTTTCGAAACGCAAGTTGGAAGAGCTCCAGGCCGGTGCGCGGGTCGACGTGGATGAGCGCAAACGCCATCCGATGGATTTTGCCCTGTGGAAGAGCAGCAAGCCTGGCGAGCCGTCATGGCCTAGCCCCTGGGGAGCAGGCCGCCCCGGATGGCATATCGAATGTTCGGCCATGTCGATCACGCATCTCGGAGAAACATTCGACATCCATGGCGGTGGCATGGACCTGATTTTTCCGCATCACGAAAACGAGATCGCCCAATCCTGCGGTGCCACGGGAAAGGAATTCGCCAATTATTGGATTCACAACGGCTTCGTGCAAGTCAATCAGGAAAAAATGTCGAAGTCCCTGGGGAACTTTTTCACCATCCGAGAGATCTTTGAGAAGTCAGAGTGGTCGGAGATAGTGACTGGAGAGATACTTCGCTACTTTTTGCTATCGACGCATTATCACGGGCCGCTAGACTTTTCCGATCAAGCGCTAAAAGAAGCTAAGAGTGCTTTGAACGGGTTTTACGATTTGTTTATAAGACTGAATGAAGAGGGGGAAGGCTCTCAAAAGGCTCATTCCGAGTTCGACTTAGTAGTGGGATTTCATCGAACAGGTTTCAATAAGGCGATGGATAGCGATCTAAATACTCCAATTGCATTAGCGGAATTACAGGAACTGCGAGGAGAGATAAATAAGCTCCTTTCCCATGGATTGTCATCGAAAGCAAGAAAGGAAGCTCGAGAAGTATTCCGGTCAATAGGAAAAGTGCTGGGACTTTTTCAATTGGAACCGGATCAATGGCAATTCAACCCATTAAAGATAGTCGTGCGAGACGAGGTCACCGTTTTAGATAGACCGTCAGTCGGTATCTCAGAAGCTGCTAGCCTCGAAAAGATTGAGAAATTATCCGATACAGAAATCAACTCAAAAATTGCTGAGCGGCTTGACGCGCGAAAGAGGAGGGACTTCGTAAAGGCCGATGAGATCAGGAAATCACTCGCGGCACAGGGCATCATCATCGAGGACAAGCCCGATGGCACCAGCCGCTGGAAGCGGTAACCGGCCAGAACTGCTGTACGGGTTGCATGCCGTTCGCGAAGCCTTGCGAGCCGGCAGCCGTCCGCTCCAACGTCTCATCGTCCTGCGGACGGATCGGCAATTTACTGACCTCGTGGAACAGGCCAAAGCCCAACGCATTCCTGTGCATATTGAGCCTTCTCCAGCCTTCGACCGACTGGTTCCCGGCGGCAATCATCAAGGGGTCATCGCCGTTGTCGCAGCCAAGGCGTACAGCAGCACGGAAGACATTCTTCACCTGGCACGCCAGAAGGGCGAACCGCCGTTCCTCGTGATTCTCGACGGCGTGGAAGATCCCCAGAACCTCGGCGCCATCATCAGAACCGCGGAGGCGGCTGGGGTGCATGGCATTTGTATTCCTGAACGCCGGGCTGCCGGGTTGACCTCCATCGTAGCCAAGACCTCCGCAGGAGCGCTGGAGCACATGCGGGTCGCACGGGTGGTCAACCTGTCCAGGCTGATTGAAGAGTTGAAAGAGGCGGGCCTATGGACTTACGGCGTGGAGCCGGCGGCAGCGAGGGAGTTCACTACTGTCGATATGACTGGACCCATCGCCTTCGTGTTCGGGGGAGAAGGTGGAGGCATCCGTCGGGGGGTCGCGCAGGAGTGTGACGGTCTGATCCGGATCCCGATGACAGGGAAGGTCGAATCCTTAAACGTCTCGGCTGCTGTCGCCGTGACACTCTTCGAGGGCGTCCGGCAGCGAAAGCTCTCAGCTAAGCCCTGAGGTGAAAATTAGCGGACCCGGATCATATTCCCTTGAAGGGCCGCCTTCAGCAACTGCGCCGTATTCGAGACGCGCATTTTTTTCATCATGTTGGCGCGGTGCGCTTCGACGGTTTTGACGCTGATTTTCAGCCGTTGGCCAATTTCCTTATTTTTGAATCCAGCCCAAATCAACTCCAGGATTTCCTGCTCCCGGCTCGTCAGGGATTCCGGACGCTTTTTACGGGGCGGTGGCGCGAGCTCAGCTAGAGAGGCCCGGGACTTCAATTTTGCGGGACGTGCCATGTTTCTGGTTCTCCTTTGATCGCAAATCAATTACGCTATACTGAAGCCAGGGAGCCCCTCCCGGAGAACTGTAGTGGAGTGCTCTTAGAAATTATAGAAAAGTCCTCTAAGTCATGTAAACCAATGCGTAATGGCCCTAGTGTAATTACTTATTCAATTATTGCCCGTACGGATTCATTTGTACGGGCAAGTCATGGACACTCAAGATGATAGACGGATGGTGGTATGCCGCCACCGCAGCGTTCGGAGCTCTGGTCGGCAGTTTTTTGAACGTGTGCATCTACCGGTTGCCCCGCGGTGAATCCATCGTCTGGCCTGGGTCTCACTGCCCAGCCTGCGAGGCGCCCATCGCCTGGTACGACAACATTCCGCTGCTGAGCTACCTGTGGCTTTTCGGGCGTTGCCGATCGTGTCGCGTTCCTATCTCGATGCGGTATCCCGTGGTGGAGGCGGCAAATGCGGCCGGCTATATGATCATTCTCGCGACCTTTGGCCCGAACTGGATGGCCGTTCTTTATGGCATCCTGTTTTCGGCATTGCTGGTTGTGACTGGCACCGACCTCACCCACAAGATCATTCCAAATGTCATCACGGTCCCTGGAATCTTACTTGGACTCTTGGGCGCAGCCTCATCGGTGTTGCCGATCGGCCTCGTCAATGCCTTGCTCGGCGTCGCCATAGGTGGAGGGATTCTCTGGGCCCTTGCCTGGGCTAGTCCGTACCTGTTCGGCAAGGAAGGGATGGGCGGCGGCGATATCAAGTTGTTGGCAATGGTTGGCGCGTTCCTGGGTTGGAAGCCGGCACTCTTGACGATCATGATCGGTTCGCTCGCCGGTTCAGTCATCGGTGTTAGTTTGATCGCGTTCGGCGTCATGAAACGAGACGAATATATTCCCTTCGGCCCTTTCCTCGTCTTGGGAGCGATTGTGTCCCTGTTTTTCGGCCAACCCTTGCTGGATTGGTATCAGAATTTACTCATCCCTTCCTTCTAGCCCGCTGACCTTCCTTTCGAGTGTTCACACGCCTGACTTCCCGCGGAGGTCTGTATCTGTTTGACCGTCCCCGCGTATCCGAAGTTCCTTTCAATCTCTGCTGTCACGTACACGACGAAGTCACAAAGTGCCTCTTTCCCTTAATATGTCGCGATGATGAAGCCAACGAATACCTTTGAACACTCAGGCATAAGTTTTGGAATTGAGCGTGGCGTGGACAGAGAACGACGCGTCATGGGGAGTGCGGGACAAGGTCTCACGGAACTTGTCATTGTGGCGGCCATCCTGGGCATTGTGGCTGCGATGGCGGTTCCGACGTACAGGAGCTTCCATATCGGACTACAGGGACGGGCTGCCGCTGCTGAAATCGCGTCAACGCTGCGGATGGCTAGATATCTTGCGATGGCGAGGCGCGAGCGACTTCTCATCCGGTTCGACCTTGCGGAGCACACGATGACGCTTCGTCAGGCGGATGCCGGCGGCGTGTTGAATGTCTATGGCTATGCGGAAAAAGGGATCGTCATTGAGGAACCCACGGCGGGGCTTGACCTCTTCTTCCAGCCCAGCGGTCGCTCGGCCAGCGCCAGCACGATTGTCATTCACGACCGCGACCATCGCCGCACGACGGTCACGATCAGTTTGAC
>JAICVE010000485.1 GCA_025935475.1 Nitrospira sp.
AGTTTCTTCTCCTTCCTCCCATCCGTTGGAGCCGGTGGCTCACCGTCGCCTCATGGGCCCGGGGCGGATACGCAGCGATCTTGTGAAGCCGAGACCCATAATCTTGTACGCCGAACGATTCCTCGATCGTCGCTTCCTTTCGGGGCCTCTCCACTTCGGCCGGATTGCTTTGGATTGCGCAGTGGCAGGACTCACCCACAAACAAACGATGATTGACAACTTTTCCGGTCCTGCGCTATTCCTCAGCCAAAAATAGGTTGCTTTAAGATTGCGAATACTGAGTGTGGGTTCTTCATTGTTGGTTGAAAGCAAACAACGATTCCTGTGGAGGCCTCATGTCTCGCAACCATTCTTTGCCGCAACTGATCATTGTGTGCGCGTTGTTATCCGTCGGTGCAGCGGCTTGTGGCACTGGAACGCCGCAGGCGCGATGGAGTCATCAAGACTGGCCCACCGGTCACTATAGAGTGGTTGAAGGGTGGCCTAAGCCGTTGCCGGACACTCGTCACTCGCACGAGGGATGGACCTGGGGATCTTTTGGCGGCGTGTACGCTGAAAGCCCGGACCGAATCTGGGTCGCCATGCGCGGCGAGCTGCCGCTGCCGAAGGGCGCCGCCCCGTGGACACCCTATGCGGCGCTCAATCCGTCGCGCGGGAACGCCACCGGCAACTCGGACGGATTAAACGCGACATGCCAGCCTGACAAGAAGCGCGGATGGGAGCGCCGGTTCGAGCACTCGATCATCGTGTTCGATCGCCAAGGCAACCTCGTCGACGAGTGGCCGCATCTCGAAGCGCTGTTTTCCAAAAATCCATGCGGCCGTGGGCCGCATCAGATCAAGATCAGCCCCTACGACAAAGCGAAGCACGTCTGGATCATCGACGACCAGCTGCACATGATTTACCGCTTTACCTACGACGGTAAGTTGGTGCACAGCAAAGGGCAGCTCGGTGTGCGCGGCCGCGGACCCAACACCTTCGACCGGCCGACGGACATCGCCTGGCTGCCCGACGGGACCTACTTCATCACCGACGGCTACGGCGGCACCCGCGTCGTCAAGTACGACGCCAACGACAAGTTCATCATGGATTGGGGCGGCCCGCCCAAGGATCCGAAGAACCCCGGACCGAACGAGTGGAATACGGTCCACAGCATCGCGATCAGCGCCGACCGGCGGCTCTTCGTGATCGACCGCGGCCACGCGCGGATGCAGGTCTTCGACGAGAACGGCAAGTTCCTCGACATGTGGCCGCTCAAGTCACCGCACTGGCCCGCCAATCAGCCCACGCTGATGGTGAATCACTTCATCGACGATAAAGGGTTCATCTGGGTCGGCGATGCGCCCACGAGCCGGATCCTTAAGTTCGATCTGAACGGGAATTTTCTCTACGCCTGGGGCGCTCCCGGCGGCCAACCCGGCCGGCTAAACTGTTCACACGGGATCACCACGGATCAACTCGGTAATCTCTATCTCGCAGACTGCTTCGCAGGCCGGCTGCAGAAGTTCGAACCGATCTCGGGGGCGGATCCAGACAAGATCGCAGGCCAGATTCTCCGGACGTGGGATACCTGGAAGCGCCCTTGAGCGCTTCCTCTTAATCCGGTATGTCGGGCTCGACCAGTTTTGCTAGAAGGATGAGCGACTCCTGCCAGCCAAGGTAGCAAGCCTCGGCGGGAATGACGCTCGGCACTCCTTCCTGCACGATAGCCAACTCGGTTCCACAGGACACTTTCTTCAGAGTGACGGTCGTCTGCATCTCTCCGGGCAGACCCGGGTCGTCGAATCTGTCCGTGTAACGGATGCGTTCGCGCGGCACCAGTTCAAGATATTCTCCGCCGAAGGAGTGGCTCTTGCCGGTGCTGAAATTGGTGAACGACATCTTGTAAGTGCCGCCGACCTTCGCGTCCATTTGGTGGACCTTGCCCGTAAATCCGTTCGGCGGAAGCCACTTGACCATCGCGTCCGGATCAATGAACGCGCGATAAATGCGCTCCGGCTTGGCGCGGAGCACTCGATGAAATCGAACGGTATTGGTGTCGTTTTTTGTCAT
>JAICVE010000475.1 GCA_025935475.1 Nitrospira sp.
CCGTACCCAAGTGGCTAAGGGAGCAGTCTGCAAAACTGCGATGCAGCGGTTCGAACCCGCTCGGCGCCTCCACATATCGCTCGTACGTGAGGAAAGACCTCAGCGCAAAGGAAATTGACTGGCCGCAAGCCTCGATGTTAGAATCCCCGGCGTTTACAATCAGCTATCCCACCGGTGGTTCGCCGCCGTTACCGATCTAATCTGGAATCACGGAGCGTTGAATGGCCGTCCCCGTTTCGCAGATGTACAGGGTTGCCAGCTACGTACTCACCCAGAAACTCAAAGGGGTGAAGCGGTACCCACTGGTCTTGATGCTTGAGCCGCTCTTTCGCTGCAACCTGGCCTGCGCCGGGTGCGGCAAGATTCAGTATCCCGACCATGTCCTCGATAAACGTCTGACCCCTGAACAGTGTTGGGCGGCGGCCGAGGAATGCGGCGCTCCCATCGTGAGTATCCCTGGGGGGGAACCGTTGATCCATCCCGAAATGGCCACGATCGTCCAAGGCCTTGTTGCGCAAAAGCGGTACGTCTATCTATGCACCAATGCCATTCTGCTCGAACGGAAGCTCGATGAGTATCAGGCCTCCAAATTTCTGACATTCAGCATCCATATGGACGGCCTGAAGGACGAGCATGATTTGGCCGTTTGCCGGGACGGCGTCTACGATGTGGCGGTGCGGGCGATCAAAGCCGCGCTCAAGCGCGGCCATCGAGTGACGACGAATACCACCTTGTTCGATGATGCGAATCCGGAGCGTGTCAGAAAATTCTTCGACGAGATGATGGCGCTGGGCGTCGAAGGCATGATGATATCTCCCGGCTACAGCTACCAAAAAGCGCCCGACCAGCAGCATTTTCTCAAGCGATCCAGGACGAAAGAGTTGTTTTCCAAGATTCTCACCAGTCCGAAGCGTGCCTGGCAGTTCAACCAATCGCCGCTCTTCTTGGACTTCCTGATGGGGCGCCGCGAGTATCACTGCACGCCGTGGGGAAACCCCACGTATAACGTGTTCGGTTGGCAGCGGCCCTGTTATCTCCTGCAGGAAGGCTATGCCAAGAGCTTCCGAGATCTGATGGACACGACGGCATGGCAAGACTACGGCTCGACGAAGAATGAGAAATGCGCCGACTGCATGGTGCATTGCGGCTACGAGGCATCGGCGGTCGAAGATACGTTTGGGACTCTCTCGGGCTTTGCGCGAACAGCCAAGCTCACGCTCTTGCCGACGTCGCGATAACATTCCCCGGCAAACGCCCGGCGATCCCGCGCTCTCATCATGACCGATACGAAGAACCACACCGCCACCGCATCCGGCTCGCTGGAGGGACGGGTGTTTCGCCCCACGTCCCTGCAGGACCTGGCCGAAGCCATCGAACTCGCGTTTGATTACCGCGGAGACGTCACGCTCGAGCTCACGTCCGGAGAGTCACTGGTCGGGTATCTGTTCAACCGTGATGCGGCAGGTTCTGACCCATGGATCGAGCTGTTCCCCGCCAATGATCCGGCTCCTCGCAAGATCGCATACGCCAAGATCGCGTCCCTGGCGTTTACTGGTGAAGACACCGCCAACGGGAGATCCTGGGAGACCTGGGTCTCCAAAAAGGAGTCCGAACGCCACGCCGAAGCCGCTCGAGTCGAAGCAGACGCCCGCACCCGCGGGCATTTGTAGCGCGCGTCCGCGTCGCTTCCTCCTCTTTTCCTCCCACGCAACAGCGCATTTTCCCAGCGCGAATGCTGGCGTCCGACGTCAGCCGCCGGCTGGAATCGTCTAGCCCTGTCGTTGACAACCAGGGGGCCCTATGCTAGAAACATCGGCCTCAAAACTGGCGAAGCCTGTCGTGGCGAGGCGTTTTGTTGTTTGAAACCATTTCGCGGGCGACATGCTCTGGTTTGCGGCATAGAGAGCAACGACGGCAAGGACTCGCGGTCGCCTGTGTCGGGCTGTGCCTCAGCATTGCCTTTCCATCGGCGAGCTCGGCAACGCATGAAGCCGATCATCGGTTCACCGTCGAAGGGTTCGTGTGCGGGACAGATGGAAAGGGGATGGCCAGTACCGACGTCCTTGTCAAAGACACCAAGATTTCCTATGGACAGGTCGTCAAGACGGACGGAGACGGGTATTACAAGGCGACCTTTCATCTGCACAACGAGAATTTAGGGGACCCGCTCCTGGTTGAAGCCAGGGGAGAACAGC
>JAICVE010000158.1 GCA_025935475.1 Nitrospira sp.
ATGCATCGTAGCCTGACTGCGATAGATCACGGCGATATTCGCCAGCGGCATCCCGTCTCCATTCCGGAACGGCGTGTATAAGAGACTCAGGTTAAACCCGGCGGCGGTATCCCCGCCGTTGACCTCCATTCGCGTCCCAGGAGGCGGCAGACCGGGGCCGCCCGAAGAATTGAATTTCGTGACAGACTGTCCGCTTCCCCAAAAGCTTGCAAACGTATAGATATCCGCACCGACGCCAACGGAAAGCTGGTCGTTCAGCTTATAGGCTAACGTGGGTTTGATATCGATGAGCGGGAGCGATTGGCGAGTCACGGCCGTCGAAAAGGGGCCATCGTCTGGGTAACGATAGAGAACCCCGAACGGAGAGACCACGCCAAGGCCAGCGCTTAGATTACCGAGCGCGGTGAACCCCAGATCTTTGAGGTTTGCAGTGAAATACAAATTTGTTGGCGGCGGAACGGCGATGCTCCCGCCAAAATCCCCCCTGGCAGTCGCACCGGTGGGACTCGTGTATGCGGTATGTCCACCGACCAACATGACGCCGAAGGAGGTTTGCACACCTCTCAATTGCGTCAAACCGGCTGGATTGAAATAGACAGCGGAGGGATCGTCCGCCTGTGCGGCAACGGCGCCGCTTTGAGCCGTTCCCGAGGCGCTCTGATCGAAGATCCGTATGGCTCCCGCAGAAGTAACCGTCGGAAACAGACAAGCGACAACCAAACTTGCTGCCACCATGACTCGTCTCAACCACAGCTGGAGTCGAATGCATTGTTCTTTCGCTGTCCACTGCGTCATACAGATTGTTCTACGTATCATGTTGACCAATTCAGCACTTACGTCTTGAAGACTTTCACACTTCACGTTGCGTGCCAAGAACGATTCCCTCTTTGAAGGGGTCATCGGGGTGGGTAGCTGCAATCGTCTGCCGGTTCCCGTATACCAACAACGCGACCCGGTTCAAACGTTTTTTTTCGATTCGTACAGGTCATAAAGTGTCGAATGCTCATCCATGTGACTGAGTTTGTCTATCAGCGATTACACGTAAGATCCGTTCTTGTCTTACAGGCTACCCCTTTCCTGCCCATCGCATTGACAAAAAGCCACTATCACGCAATATTGCCCACGTGAGCGCTCCGTGGAAAGAATCCAGGGCCCAGGAGAAGCGGCTTCTCTCAAGGAACACAGCAGTGAGCCGGGAGGACTAACGCACTGGTGGCAAGTACCGTTTCAAGTCAGCTCGCAGTCAGCCTGCCCGTCGTGGTCGACCTTGGAGGGAGCCAGGCGCGAGGGGTCACTCAAGAACTCGGCCTTGACCGAATCTCATTTTTGACGGATTGCGTCTCCTCACCAGGCGCTTCAGTGACTGTCGTTCTGTGTTACAGCCAGAATGTCGCCTACATGCCGCTGTCGGGACGTGTGACCGCAGTGACTGAGATTGAGGGCGATTCGCCCACGCGATTTAGGATCGACATCGCTCTCGACGCTTTGGGACAAACTATACGGCTGGTCCTTGAGTCTGCCTTGCAGGAGCTGGAAACCTATCTCCAGAGCCTGGACATGCCGGAGGGACCTGCACGAGCATCAGCCCGGGCGGTACTCGTGACGACGAATCCCCGCTCCATTCTGTCCCTATTCATTACGGACAATCCTTATCATACTCACAGGCCGATGGTAGAGCGTAAGGCTGAGTCAGCTCGTCTGGCTCACACCCTCCCTTTCCCGTCAGTCCAAGAGGTGCCCAAGAAGACGGATCAAGCTCCATTACGACTATCCAGGCGTACCGTATGGCTTGGAGTGTGTCACCTGTTTGAAGTCTTTCGCGATCTGATCGTCAGAATCCTGCCTGCCCCCTTCGCCCATCTCCTCGTCACGCCCATTACTTTTGCCTTCATTGGTCATCCCCGCACACTAAGCGATGTTGCGCGTAAGTTTCCGTTTGCCAGCCGGCTGCCATCCTCTGTCGTGGAACGCTGGATTCGGTACCAATGGCCGTTGGTGGCCTCCTACATCACTGGCCTGACCCTGGCGAATGGGACCCCGACGAGAGGTGCTATTCTGATTTCACCACTGACGACAGAACAGATGATTCGCAATCCCCGGCTCGCTCGGAAACGTGTGTGGCAGACCGTTCGCCTGGCGGAAAAGATGGGAGCGACCATTGCGGGATTGGGCGCATTCACCTCGATCCTCACGCGGGATGGACTAGAGCTGGAGGGCAGGGTCCGGCTCGGATTGACCACAGGGAATGCTCAATCGGCCGCTGTGGCCGTCCAAAACGTGCTTCATGCAGCAGCCCTAACCAATCTCAGCCTGCCGCATGCCACCGTGGCGATTGTCGGAGGTGCCGGATCGGTAGGTTCCGCATGCTCGAAGATTCTTGCCCGGCTTGTCGGCACACTCCTGATCATCGATATCAAGAAGGATGCACTTCAAAGTCTCATTGTAGAATTGGGCGACCAGCCTTCAATCATCGAGGGCATGACGAGTCTCGACCAAGTGCCGAAGGCGGATGTCGTGATCGCCATGACGAATAACCCTCATATTTTATTGACCGCTGCTCACCTGAAACCTGGTGCCATTGTCATCGATGCCGCCCAGCCGAAGAACGTGTCCGAAGACGTTCCTCTCCAGCGGCCCGATGTCCTCGTCATCGAATCCGCTGTCCTCGGAACACCTAAGAATATTGATGTGCACTTCGATCTGGACGTGGGAGCCGAGGAAGCCCTCGGCTGTCTGTCGGAAACCATGATTTTGACTTCAATTGGATGGACCGGACATTACTCCCTTGGGAAAGCCGATCCCACCCAGGCTGCGCACATCACCGCCATGGGCCGTTCGCTAGGATTTCGCCTGGCGCCATTTCGCAATTCCGCCGGCTACGTCACTGAGGAAGATTTACACCGGGTCGCTCGGGCGCGCAAGTTGTAACGCACCATGGTCGTGTCTTCAACCTATTTCATCAACATCCATGCCATTCCCATCTTTCTCGTGGGGATCGTCACCCTTGCGTTGGGATTCCTCGTCTACCGATCAAATAGACAATCCCCCGCCCATCGCCATTTCCTCGCTCTCTGTGCCAGCATCGCCCTCTGGCTCGACGCGACCAGCATCGGGCTTTGCTCAACGGACGCCGGAACAGCGTTGCACTGGTTTAAACTCGACAATGTCGGCGTGATGTACATCTCTCTTGCATTCTACGGATTCTCAGCCGAGTTTCTCCAACTCCAACGTCGCCGTTCGATTTGGATAGGCTATGCCCTCGCGACCCTCATGGCTGGGGCCGTCCTCTTCCGTGAAGACTTTGTCGCAGGCGTCCATCGATTTTGGTGGGGATACTTCCCGCAATGGGGACCGGCCAGTACGCCATTTTTCATCATCTTCTTCTCGTATATGGCCGTGGCCTTCACCGATTACATCCACACGTATCGCACCGTCACGACTCCCATTAAGCGTCAGCAGATCAAATTCCTTCTGCCTGCCTTTGTCATTGCCTATACAGGCTCGATCGATTTCTTCCCGGCGTTCGGCTATGAAATCTATCCCCTTGGATACATTCCCATCTTTCTGCTGACAGCCGTCATCACAACCTCGATTCTCCGGTACCGGCTCCTGGATGCCGCACTCCTCGTGTCTCGGAGCGCCGTCTATCTGCCGCTCCTGCCGTTTACCCTTCTTCTCGTGTTTCTGGGCCACGCATTGGACGATCTCCCTCCGGGCACGCTCTCGTTACTGCTCGCGCTCGTGACTGTCATCTTCACGATCGTGTACGTGATGTTCCAACCACGCCTTCAATCCGCCGTCAATAAAGCCTTTTTCCCCAGCCGGCATGACGCGTACGAGACGTTAACTCGATTCTCGCATGCCATGGTGATGAAGCTCGATCTTGCCAATCTGCAGGCCGAACTCGTGGATACGCTGCAGGCGGTCATGGGCATCGAGAAGATCTCGCTCTTTCTTTTTGACAAGGAAAAAGGGTGTTATGTGCCGAAGGCATCGCGCGGGCTCAACGAGCAACGAAGCCCCATGCGGGTCATGAACAACGAACCGTTTACAAATTACCTGTTGGCGTGCAATCAGCCGATCGTCAAAGAAGAACTCCAGCAACGCTCCCCAGGATTTGACGAGCGATTGGCCGCCACGCTGGTTGAGACCATGACTCAACTGGGTTCTGAAGTATGCTTGCCGCTTGTCAATAAGAAGAGCTTGGTCGGCTTCGTGAATCTCGGACATAAGCCATCCCTCGGATTGTATTCGCACGACGAGCTCAGCCTGCTCCGCTCGCTTGCAGACAATGCCGCGATCGCCCTCGACAATGCCGTCTTGCATGAAGAGTGGAAGCACACCCAACTCCTGCTCCGGCGCGCCGATCGGCTCCGTTCATTGGAAGCCATTGCAGGCGGATTCGCTCACGAGGTTCGCAATCCCCTGACGTCGATCAGTACGTTCATCCAGTTGGTGCCGTCACGGCGGGACGACCCCTATTTCATGGATTCGTTCAGCGCCCAGGTGGTCGACGATCTTGCGCGTATTGAACGTCTCATCGAAGAAATTCTTGACTACGCACGGTATATGAAACCGAAGTTTTCCGCAGAATCGCTGAACAACATTGTCTCCTCGTGCTTGCAATTTATCGAGGTCAAAGCGGACAAGCTGGGGATCACCATTGAGAAACACCTCACCGACGATCTCCCAGCCATGCTGGTTGATCGTCAACAAATCAAGCAGGTGCTCATGAATCTTGCCATGAATGCCATTGACGCCATGGCGAAAACCGGAGGGCGTTTAACCGTTACCACTCGTCGCGTGGTTCGCCTCGACAAGAGCGGATGGGTGCAAATCGAAGTGGCGGATACCGGCTGTGGAATTGCGCCTGAAGATCTCCCGCATATCTTTGACCCGTTCTTTACCACGAAACATGAAAGTACCGATCGTGTGGGAACGGGCCTCGGCCTGTCAATCGTCCATCAGATTATTCAAGAACACGGCGGCACGGTAGAGGCCCGAAGCACCGTTGGTCAGGGGACCAACTTTCTCATCATGCTTCCTGAAGGAAAGCCCAAAGAATCTACGGCAGCATCGTCGTCGTCAGAGTTGGCAGGCACATTCATTACCGCTCGCCGGTTTCCCATTATTCCCCGAAGCGACCGTTAACAATTGAAACGGTTTTACCAGCATGTGCTACTGAAGAGACTCCCACCTTCCGGTCGATCGGACGCGATCAATCCGCGCGTGTCGATGTTATTCGATCGTGATCGATCCACTCGTCTTGTCGAGTGAGCCGGTTGTGGAAGGATCTTTGCGCACGGTATAGACGTACTTTCCAGGGATTGCGAAACACAAGCTGGCAAATTCGTTGGGACGTACCGTCGCCATCACAATGTTTTCGTACTCCGATGTTCCGAAGAGATATCCCAAGTTGGTTGACGCAAAGCCCTTCTGACATGAGATGAGTTCTTCACGGGTTTGGACTACTGACACATCCACCGGGGCATTGCTCATATTGATCCATCTCACTTCGTCCCCCCGTTTTGCATTCACCGACTGCGGCATCAGCGAGTTGTCAATCTTGACCTCGAAGACTCCTCCCGTGAGGGACGATTCGGGGAAGTGTGTATGACTCGCGCACGCCAGCGTAAGAAGTATCCCCGCTCCTGCTAACACCATTCCTATGCGCGCGGTCATGTCCGAACTCCTTCCATAAGTGTTTGCGCTACCCCATTCCATGAGGGCAGTCACAGCACAGTGCGCGCTTGTACGCTGAACGGAGCTTAGGGTCAAGAGAAATGAAGACGAAGGGGGCCTTTCGCAAGCATCAGCGCGATTCCTTACGAGTCGGAGCAACACTCGCAAGCCCTTTGTAAATCGTATTGTCTAGTTCATCACCAGAGCTATGAGACTTAACGAGATATGCTTGTGCACCATTGTTGAGAGCAAGATCCTTCATGGGTGCGAGGATGAGTCGGGTAAGGAAGATGAGCGCGATCTCTGGATGGCGTGGCTTGGGAACCAACTGCAGAAGTACGTCGAAACCGGACATGTCAGGGAGCGTCAATTCTGAGATGACGCATTCGACCCGCTGCGACCGGCAAATGGTTATCCCTGACTTTCCAGTGGACGCTTCCAGGATCACATAATCGGGTGAGGACATTCAGCCGCTGCACCCAATACTGCCGGTCGTCGTCATGGTGATCGATGAACAGTATGGTTGGAGAGGAATGATCGATTAGCATGAAGCATCGCCCTCCTCCAAGAAACTAGGAGGTCCGTGACTAAGGTCTCGTGGTGCACCAACCAGGATCGCCTTACTCGACCAGCATGACCGACAGAGTGTGGCCTCTATCGGAAATCTTGGCCTCGATTTGGTCCCCAGGATTCGCTCTTGCGGGGACTTTGGTGTCACGAGAGAGCTTCAACTGGATCTCCTGGCCCGTTGGGGTGGTGATGACATAGGATTTATCAACCATCTTGAGAGTGTCTTCACCGAGAGAATTCTTCGCCATATGGAATTCTCCCTCCACGGCAGAGACTTTTCCTACGACCGTTTTCGAAGATGGCGATCCTAATTGAGATTGGGCGACCACCATCGTCGCAGCGAACAGTGGAGTC
>JAICVE010000093.1 GCA_025935475.1 Nitrospira sp.
GCCACCCGCAAAGGTTAGGCGGGCGCTCGTTCCGTCGCAGGACGGCACCCGACCGCGACCCGATCGGTCGGTGTCGTCACCTTTCGAGCTGTCCGCGCAGAATCGTCACAACCCCGGGCGCTCCCACGCGTTGAGTCGGTGAGTCCGGCGTGACCAGTGCTGGGTGGGCCCGCTCGAGCTCCGATAACTCCCGATACAGGCCGTCGTAGGCCGAATCAGAGATTTCAGGTTTGGCCTTAACGTAATAGAGATAGTCATGGCGCCGAATCTCATCCCGCAAGGCTATGAGTCGAGCCTGGAGTTCTGCCGTCGTCATGGAGTCGAACTGGGATCCGGGACATTCAGCTTGGGAACACCACCCCGCACCGCCAGGTGTTACCATAGCCCACGATAGACGGTCAAACGTGCGGTCTCGCCCCATTCTCTTTGACTTTCGCGCCCTTGGCCATTATTCTATCCAATCCAATTGAGAAAATTGAGAGCACTGCGGCACTCTGATTGCGGAACGTACGGCACGCATCCGCGTGCAATGAGGAGGAAGACATGAAGGGGGAAGCGCCTGTGAGAAGATCCTTGCTGAGACCGGCCGGAAGGATCATCGTCCTAGTCTGTGGAGGCCTGGTATTCAGCGGTTGCGTGCTGTCGGAAAAGTATGAGGCGGAGAAGGCGCGGAGCCTCAACTTCCAGCGTCTCCTTGCCCAGGAAGAAAAGCGGACAGGCGAACTGGACAACGAGGTCAAACGGACCAAGCGGGAGTTGGCGGAATACGAAACACGCAACCGCGAACTTAGCGCTCAGGTGCAGGCCGTGCGCGAGCAACTGGCGCGCGCGCAGGAAGAGAGTGAGGCGATCAAAGAGGCGGCGCTCCTCGAACGCAAAGCGAAGGCGGACATGAAGCGCTCGGCGCCTCCCATCCCCAAAACTCCTCCGCCGGAATCCACACCGAACATGAGCGAGCTATTGGGAACAACACCGGGGTCTCAGGCTGACACATCGTCCCCTCCGGCTGACCTACAAATGGATGCCAAGGGTGGATCGAATATCCATGTGGTGAGGCCGGGTGAAACCCTCTATCGCATCAGCCGGCGTTATGGTGTGAAAGTCGACACCCTGCGCAAGTGGAACAAGCTTCCAGACGACATCATCGAAGTCGGGCAAAAATTGATCGTCAGCCAGGAGCCATAGGCGAACCGTGTCTTCTGCGACCTATTCACTGAGTCTCGAGCAATTCCGCCGGTACGCCCGGGAGGGGAATCTCATCCCCCTCTACCGCGAAATTCTGGCGGACTACGACACGCCGGTCTCGGCCTTCGCCAAAATTGATCACGGCCCGACCGCGTATCTGCTGGAAAGTATCGAGGGAGGAGAGAAGTGGGCCCGGTATTCTTTTCTGGGCAGCGGCTCTCCAGTTGTGATCTATGAAGACCGCGGGGACCTCGTTCAGCTGCGGGGGAAGCGGAAGAAGCGCATTGCAAGCCGCGGTAAACCGCTCGAACGGCTTCAGGAAATCATGGCCGCCTATCGACCCGTCGTCGTTCCTGACCTTCCACGCTTTGTCGGAGGCGCCGTCGGTTATCTCAGCTATGACATTGTCAGAACGTTCGAAGAATTGCCGGGCCGCCAGAAGGAGCACATCAACCTCCCGGATTTTGCCTTTCTTCTCACCGATACGTTGGTGATCTTCGACAACGTTTCCCAGAAGATCAAAGTCGTCGCCAATGCTCACGTGACGTCCACCCGGGACCGCGATGTAAAACGGGCGTACCGTGCGGCCACGGACCGAATTGAACGGATGATCGCGCGCCTCAAGCGACCTGTTCGCAGAACGCGACCTCACCGGAGACGCCGACCGATCACCTTCACGTCAAACATGAGCAAGGCCGACTTCGAAAAGATGGTGGTGCGCACGAAGGAGTACATCCGGGCCGGCGATGTCGTTCAAACTGTGCTCTCCCAACGGTGGGAAACAAACGTCCAGGCTCCGCCGTTGCAGTTGTACAGGGCGCTTCGTGTCGTGAATCCGTCTCCATATATGTATTATCTACGCGTGGCGGGCGTAGAGCTGGTCGGCTCATCGCCTGAAACACTGGTTCGCTGCGAGGACGGCGTGATCACAGTTCGGCCGATCGCGGGCACGCGCCGTCGTGGACAGAGCGCCGAAGAGGACATGCAAATGGAACGCCGCCTTCTGGCGGACGAGAAGGAGCGGGCCGAACACGTCATGTTGGTGGACCTTGGCCGTAATGACGTGGGACGCGTTGCCCATTCCGGCTCGGTCGCCGTCGACTCGTTGATGCACGTCGAACGCTACTCCCATGTGATGCACATCGTCTCGAACGTGACCGGACACCTCGATCCGAGCAAAACCTCCTACGACGTCTTGCGAGCCTGCTTTCCGGCCGGAACCGTCTCGGGAGCACCGAAAATCCGGGCTATGGAGATTATCGATGAATTGGAACCGACCCGGCGGGGCCCCTACGCCGGCGCCGTCGGCTATTTCAGTTTCTCCGGTAACATGGACATGTGCATTAATATCCGCACGGTCGTGATCAAAAAGCACCAGGCGTGTATCCAGGCCGGCGCCGGCATCGTGGCGGACTCGAATCCGGAGCATGAATACGAAGAAACCTGCAATAAGGCACGCGCCATGATGAAGGCGCTAGAGCTGGCAGAGCAGGGATTGGAATAACGGCAGGAACCGCCATGCTGTTGATGATCGATAATTATGATTCATTCACCTACAACCTCGTCCAGTACTTCGGAGAGCTGGGTGAAGATGTTCGTGTCTACCGGAATAACAAGATTTCTGTGCAGCAGATCGAGGCCCTGAAGCCCAACCGCATCGTCGTTTCGCCGGGACCTTGCACCCCCAATGAAGCTGGTGTCTCCGTCGAGGTGATCCAGCACTTCGCCGGACGCTTGCCGGTACTCGGTGTCTGTCTCGGCCACCAGTCGTTGGCAGTGGCATTTGGAGGCCAGGTCGTGAGAGCCGAGCGCCTTATGCATGGCAAGACGTCGCGCATCCAGCACGATGGACGCACGATTTTCCGCGAGCTGCCGAATCCCTTCGACGCGACTCGCTATCATTCGCTCATTGTCGAGCGCGCAAGTCTCCCATCCTGCTTCGAGGTATCCGCCGAAACAGTCGAAGGCGAGATCATGGGCATGCGCCACACCTCCCTTGGCGTGGAAGGCGTGCAGTTCCATCCGGAATCCATCCTGACCTTGGCAGGAAAGGATCTTCTCCGCAATTTCCTCAAGATGTAACCCACCCATGGCTACGATCAGAGACGCCATCGCCAAATTAGCCGACCGTCTCACGCTGACGGAAAAGGAAGCGGAAGAGGTCATGCGCGAAATCATGGCAGGTGCGGCAACGCCGGCTCAAATCGCCGCGTATCTGATGGGACTCCGCCTGAAAGGGGAAACTGTCGAGGAGGTAGCGGGATCGGTTCGCGCGATGCGCGATCACGCCGTTCGGATCACTGTCGGCGCGTCACTCATCGTGGATACCTGCGGCACAGGAGGCGACGGCCGTCATACGTTCAATATTTCGACGACGACCGCCTTCGTCGTGGCCGGCGCTGGATTGACCGTCGCAAAACACGGCAATCGGTCGGTCTCGTCCAAATCGGGGAGCGCCGACGTGTTGTCGGAATTAGGCGTGAACATCACCTTGTCGCCCGACCACGTTTCGGACTGCGTCAACGAAGTGGGCATCGGATTTCTGTTTGCGCCGCTCTATCACGGTGCCATGAAACACTGTGCAGGGCCACGCCATGATATGGGTGTCCGCACAATGCTCAATCTGTTGGGGCCGCTGACGAACCCTGCGGGAGCGACTGTGCAGGTCTTGGGCGTCTACGAGCCGCGCCTGACGGAGTTGCTGGGCAAGGTGCTCATGCACCTGGGCTCGCAGCATTGCTTCGTAGTCCATGGCATGGACGGCCTGGACGAGATCACCCTCACGGACCGTACGATCGTCTCGGAAGCGAAGGGCGGAGTGTTGTCCAACTACGTCCTGACGCCGCAAGAATTCGGCCTCGAACACGTCTCTCCTAAGGAGCTGGCCGGGGGATCACCGGCGGATAATGCCAGGATCACCCGCGAAATTCTGCAAGGACGAAAAGGACCCAAGCGCGACGTGGTCTGCCTCAACGCGGCGCCGGCCCTCGTCGCCGGCCGGAAGGCCAAAACGCTTCAAGAAGGTGTTCACCTTGCGGGCCAGGTTATCGATTCCGGAGCTGCAGCTGAAAAACTGGCTGGACTCGTCGCGTATACAAACAAGGCCTCTCACGCATGATGCTGTCGAGGATACTCGAACACAAAAAAGCCGAACGACGCCACAAGCAGAGCCGTGGCTACCTCGCCGAACTCAAGACCCAGATCAGAGACAATTCCGGTCCTCTCGGCTTCGCCGTCGCCCTCGACGCGACCAGAAGCACCACGAGCCCTGCGCTGATTGCCGAGGTCAAGAAAGCCTCCCCGAGCCTGGGGCTTCTCCGCCAGGAATTCAACGAGCGATTCGACCCGGTCGGTATGGCGAGGGCTTATCAGGAAGCGGGAGCGGCGGCGGTGTCGGTCCTGACCGACCAGGATTTCTTCCAGGGAAGTTTGGACCATCTGCGCGACATCAAACGATCGGTTCCTCTGCCGGCGCTCAACAAGGAATTCATGGTCGATGAGCTGCAATTCTACGAAGCGCGCGCGTACGGTGCCGATGCCGTGCTACTGATTGTCGCCGCGCTGGAACGGACTCAGCTCGTCGATTTTCATGCGCTAGCCCGCGAACTGGAATTGGACGTGCTGATTGAAACCCATCATGAACGTGAGCTGGACACGGTCTTGGAATGGATTCCCGATGCCAGGATGGTCGGCATCAATAATAGGGACCTCACAACCTTCACGACCGATCTCACGATCACCAAACGTCTGGCGCCTCGCATTCCTCCCGGCAAGCTGATCGTCAGCGAGAGTGGCATTCATACCCGCAGCCACGTGGAGCAACTTTTGGACATCGGAATTCATGCCATGCTCGTCGGCGAGTCGCTCATCAAGGCTGAGAATTCCCGTGCCAAAATTCAAGAACTGCGCGGGATTCCCTCCACCACCCAGGCCTAGCGCGATGCCCCGAGAGATCAAAGTGAAGGTATGCGGCATCACCAATGCCGAGGATGCGCTCGCCGCCATCGAAGCGGGCGCGGATGCATTGGGCTTCATCTTCTACGAGAAAAGCCCTCGCTACGTCGTGCCAGCCGTTGCCGCGAACATCATCGCTGGACTGCCCCCCTTGGTCACACCGGTCGGCGTCTTCGTGAACGAGGGCCTGGCGACCGTCCGGTCCATCATGGAGACCTGCCGCCTCGCCATGGCGCAATTACATGGAGACGAAAATGTCTCGTACTGCCGTGAGTTGGCCAGGCCGGCAATGAAAGCCCTCCGGCTCAAGGACCGTGGCAGCCTGCTCGCATTGGCCGAGTATCAAGGACGGGGCGGTGTCCGAGGGTTCGTCCTCGACACGTTTTCGGAGCTGGCCTACGGGGGGACGGGTCAGATTACCGATTGGGGTCTCGCTGCGGATGTCGCCAAAAGCACGCCTATCCTACTCGCAGGCGGTCTCACTCCCGAGAATGTGACCGAGGCGATTCGGATCGTCCGGCCCTACGGCGTCGACGTGAGCAGCGGAGTGGAATCGGCTCCGGGCAAGAAAGACCATGCAAAAATGCGCGCGTTTGTCGACGCCGTCAGGGTTGTCTCTTCTTCGTGAGCCTGTTTATACTGCCAGCACCATGACGAATCGCAAACTCACCGCGAGTGTGCCTGACCGCCAGGGCCGTTTCGGGGTTTATGGGGGTCGGTATGTCCCCGAGACCTTGATGCCCGCCCTCCTGGAATTGGAGCGCGAATACGCGCAGGCGAAAAGAGACCGGCGCTTTCAAAGAGAACTCGCCTATTATCTCAAGCACTATGTCGGACGGCCAACACCTCTGTATTTTGCCAAGCGGCTCACGAACCGCCTCGGCGGCGCCAAGATCTATCTCAAGCGGGAGGACCTCTGTCATACGGGCGCTCACAAGATCAACAATGCCATTGGGCAGGGACTCCTGGCCAGGCGCATGCACAAGCCTCGCATCATCGCCGAAACCGGCGCCGGTCAACACGGCGTCGCGACCGCCACCGTCGCCGCCATGTTCGGATTGCAATGTGAAATCTACATGGGCACTGAGGACATGCAACGCCAGGCGTTGAACGTGTTTCGCATGCGGCTCCTCGGGTCCACGGTCACCGCTGTGGACGCCGGCAGCCGGACGCTCAAGGACGCGATCAGCGAGGCGATGCGCGACTGGACTACGAACATCGAGACGACTCATTACATTCTCGGCTCCGTGCTTGGCGCGCACCCATATCCCATGATGATTCGAGATTTTCAATCGATTATCGGAAAAGAAGCCCGCAAGCAGGTGCTCGCGGTCGAGGGGCGGTTGCCGGACTGCCTCATCGCCTGTGTCGGCGGCGGCAGCAATGCCATGGGACTGTTTCACGCTTTCTTAGGCGACAAAAAGGTCAAGATGATCGGCGTCGAGGCCGGAGGGCGTGGGGTGGGCAGCGGCAAGCATGCAGCCCGGTTTTCAGGCGGCTCGCTGGGCGTATTGCAAGGAACCATGACGTATCTGTTGCAGAACGAGGACGGCCAGATCGACCTGACCCATTCGGTATCCGCCGGTCTCGACTATGCCGCCGTCGGCCCCGAGCACAGCTATCTCCGGGAGATCGGGAGGACCACCTACACGTCGGCAACCGACGAAGAGGCGCTGGCGGCATTCGATCTTCTCGCGCGGGAAGAAGGCATCGTGCCGGCGCTCGAAAGCGCGCACGCGATTGCCCACGTGGTCAAAATGGCGCCGACGATGAAGCGGCAGCAGGTGCTCCTCGTCAATCTCTCGGGTCGGGGAGACAAAGACGTCCAGCAGGTGGCTCGCATGAGGGGAATCAGCTTATAAGCGACGGGTGATGGGTGACGCATCGCCGGAGACAGACACAAGGCCGTACGACGATCTCCATCGGCAACTCCTTGCGAATTGCCGAGGATCCGTCCGCGAGTGGTAGCCGGCTCGACCGGACATTCCGCCGACTCAAGGCCCGGCAGGAAAAAGCGCTCATTACCTATCTCATGGCGGGCGATCCAAGCTTGGCGGAAACCGAGCAACTCGTCTTGGAGTTGGAAAAGGCGGGGGCCGATATTATTGAGTTGGGCGTGCCATTTTCCGATCCGATCGCCGATGGACCGGTGATTCAACAGGCCGCCGAACGCGCGCTGCGAAGCGGCACGACGCTGCGCGGCATCCTTTCGATGGTAGGTCGCGTACGAACACAGTCCGAGATTCCCCTTGTCCTCATGGCCTATTACAACAGCATTCATGCCTTCGGGCCTGACCGGTTCTGCCGGGAGGCCGTGGCGGCCGGTGTGGATGGGCTGATCGTTCCCGACATGCCACCGGACGAAGCCGGGCCGCTCAAGGGACCTGCGGCGGCCTCTGGACTTCAGTTGATTTTCCTGCTGGCTCCAACCAGCACGGCCGAACGGCGGACATTCGTCGCCCGGCAGTCACACGGGTTCGTCTACTACGTCTCGTTGACGGGCATTACAGGGGCGAAGCTCGGAAGGGTTTCTGAAATCGGTCGGAACGTTGGGCAGATCCGCAAAATCTCGGAGACCCCGATCGCGGTGGGATTTGGGGTTACGACGCCCGAAGATGCGGCCGAGATCTCGGCCATCGCCGATGGCGTCATTGTCGGAAGCGCGATTGTCAAACAGATTGCCGCCGGTCAGCAGCAGCAGGGCATGATCGCACGTGTGTCGGGATTCGTGCAGACCTTGAAAGGGGCCATGGCACGTCCGGGTCCGTAAGATTCGAGACCCTATTTCTTCGCGAGTCCTTGTGATAACGATGCGCCCTGCTGGTATTGGGGAGGCATGTAGGCGATCATCTCTTTGGCGAGATCGTTGGCCACGTCCTTCAGATTCGGACGGTAGAACATGTAGCTGCTCGACTTTTCGTGGCGAGCTTTCCACACCGTTGTGCCGGTCGTGGCATCGACGAGCCGCAAACTGAGTCCTACCCGCCCGACGTTGTCGCCTTCCTTGCGGACATACTCCCACGAGTTGACCCGAACGACTAGGAAGGAATCGACGTTCAACGCTTTTCCCAGCTTGATGGCGGACTCCTTGTCCGATTGCCCCGTCATCTCCAGGCGGGAGAAATAGAAAACCAAGGAATCGAACGCTTCCTTGGAGGCCTGGAACATATCGGTGACGCTTTCAGGGGTGACCACGCGCTCGATCTTGGCCGTCTTCGCGAGGGCTCCTGAGAGGACGTCTTGAATGTCTTCGCGCGCGCTGTCGTATTGGCTGGCCATCGGAGGCAGCACGGCGATGGCCTGCGGCCGAAACTGCTTGGCTCCTGGTCCTTCCCAGACTTCCTGCAATCCGCCGCAGCCCGCGACCAAAAGGGGAATGCAGCAAAGAAAGATACGAAGCCTGTGCGCGGAACAAATGAGCAGCATGAAATCAGTATACCATTAGTGAATGACGATAGGGCTAGAACGTCAGCGAGAGCGAGCCGGACGCCAAGGCTCCCTTCTCAAGGAAATCGTACCCCCCGCCGACGTCGAATCGAAGGGCGAAGATCCGCACGCCAAGTCCTGCCGTGGGCGTCCATGGCGTGCCGGGGTCCTGCATGTTCTTGAATCCGCCAATGCGGAAGGACAAGAATTCCGTCAGAATCGTCTGCTCCGCCCCCAAACTCAGTACTTGACTCTTGATCCCAGGCACCAATGTCTTGTTCGACGTGATGTCGACATCAGCCGACAGCGTCAGTGAGGAGTAGGGATTAAGCGCCATGCCTCCACGTACCTGAGGCCCGAACTTGATCGTGCCGCCGCCCGGCGAGTCGAATTCCGGTTGATTGAGGTCCTTGGCGACCACCCCGAACCGCAACCAGGAAGAGGGCCGATAAATGGCGCCGACGTCGATGCCGTACGTTGTCGAAATCGTCGCTTTTCCCAAGCTATCGGACAACTTGATGTCCTGTCCGCCCTGGAGA
>JAICVE010000441.1 GCA_025935475.1 Nitrospira sp.
TCCGCTGAGTAGCCACGCGTCGTGAAGCGTCAGGACGAGTGGAAACATCCGGCTGAGGGACGGCAGAGCGGCCATGTCAAAATACCCGCCGTCTCTCAACCATCCGCCGTGAAGATTGTGGCAATGAAGGATGTCCGGCCTGGTCTTGATTGCCGCGGGAATACGCCAGGTGCCGGGAAAATCAAAATCTTCACGGCCTTCCCGACGCTCCCACCAGCGGCGCGGCTGTCCCACGACGAACCGGATCGCGTGCTGAAGGTGACGGACACCCTGCAGCGGTCCCAGCGCCGTTGCAACGCGTTCGGCGGCCGCCATGCACCGCTGGCTCCAGGCACTGCGGAGGTGATCGTGGGTCAGTTCCGAGACATCCGGGTCCTGACTCCGTTTCCAGCCTACGACCAATGAGGAGCCGTGGCCCCCAACGCGGTAGGCTTGAAACAGCTGCCAGGCGATCGATTCCGCCCCGCCGCCCCTATCTGCGGTACTGACTTGGACGATATGCATAGGGAAATAGGATACCGGTTAGACCGTAAATCCGGTAATGATTTCCCATTCCTTTCCAGACCACACAACCACGCGGGACGGGTAACAGATTCCTAGGCGAAACAAGGGCAATTGCAGGGATTTCGGAAGGCGGGCAAGCGAATATTGACGGACGATTTTCCAGAGGATTCCGCGGGTGAAATTCTCGATCCGGCCGGTCGGCCAGGACCCTTTTGCGCGCAGCACCTCCTCGGCCTCGGCCATGTACCGGTCTCGATAGAGCACGGATTTCTGAGCCCCGTGTGATCGAAAACCTCCGAGGAGTGCCTGAACGCCGAAAAGATCGGTGTGGTCATAAAATCTCGCCCACAGCTCGAAGTCGGCTGCCAGGCCCAGCGAATTGTCCAGTCTGGCTCCAGCGCGATCCCAGAGCGACCGTCGCCAGAAGGTCGACTCCTGTTGGATCCACCGCCGTCCATAAGAACCCTTCACGGGCAAATTGTTTCCCTGCAAGAACGAGTGCCGGCTGAAGCCGCCGGTAAAATCCACGGCGACTGCCTGCCCGTGCTCGTTCCAGCTCACCGGGTGCACGCTCGTCAGCCATTCGATTTCCGGAAACGACGCAAAGATTTCTGCGACGACCGAAAAGGTCCAGGGCGTGTACTTGTCGTCACTGTTGAGCCACGCCATGATGTCTCCGGTCGTCCGCGCAAATCCTTTGTTGATGGCGTCGTATTGACCTTGATCGGGTTCACTGACCCAATGGGTCAAACGATCGCTGTACTTCTTGATGATCTCGATGCTCCTGTCCGTGGACCCCCCATCCATCACAATATATTCAAGGTTTTCGTAGTCCTGATCGAGGACGGATGAGATGGTCTCTTCAAGGAACTGTCCTTGATTGAAGGATGGCGTCACAATGGACAGGCGGGGGCGGCCCATTTCACATCACCTCCAGGCAAAAAGACTCGACTTCTTCATGACCACATTCCCCGCCGCGCTAGCGGCTCATCTTTTTGCCAATTGACGGCATTTATTGATCGCTCGCCGCACAAGCGAGGGTCTCATCTTCTGTTGTGATTCGAAGCTAAACTGCCTTAACATTTGAAGCCCTGCAGCAGATTCCTGGATGTCAACCGTTACATTCCATGACGTGCGCGGACTCAGACGGACATCAAATATCGTTGTAGGATCACAGTGCGTACCGCTCCCATCCATTCCGATATTCGACACGAGGGACTGTGTTGGATACAGACAAAGTCCCCCCTGCAAAAACATGCTCGCATACCATCGAACGCCCCACACATCCATTTTTGCTGCAGCGTGCTGTTCCAACATCTCGAAATAGGGATAGGTGCCATCTATATCGAACTCCCATTTCCTCTCGGCACGACGTAATTGAGATAAGAGCTCATGAGAATCGTGCCTGAAATGACTCCATGCTCTCTTCCACGTGGCCCATCCCCAGCTTGCCGGTTTTCGTGACAAGAAGACGTCTCCTAATTCTAACGCTTGAGGAATGGGAAACATGTACCCTGATACTTGCATGACGGCCGGGACGTCAGCGTAATGTTCAAGTGCTTGGTTCATGAACGTCAAGAATCCTGGAGCCACCAGAAGATCGTCTTCAAGAACGATGACTCGACCATAGAGATCAGATAGTTCAGTGACTCCGTTGATAATCGATTGTGCCAGTCCGAGATTCTCCGCCTGTTCCTGCACTGAAACATCGGCGAACCCCTCGACACGGGTAATGACTTTCCGAACTTCTTCGACGGCTGGGATGTCATCTGGACTCTTCGGGCCGTCGCTGAAAAGGTAGAGTTTGCTTTCCGGAGCTAGCGCATTAGCCTGCAACGCCGACAGCGCGCGCGATAAATGTTGCGGTCGGTTGTAGGCAAACACGGCGATGGGTGCAGGGCGCATCCTGGCTCCTTCAGAGAACTTCAGACATCCTGAGCACGTTGTGTCTCGTTACGACATAAGACGGTTGTATTGTTCTCCTGCTGCATCGCTCTCGAAGATCTCGCGCGCATGGCGTTCAGCTTCCCGGCGAATACTTTCTCGATACGGTCCCTCCATTAAGCGGCATGCCGCGCCGATAAGGGATTCCAGATCGAGGTAGGA
>JAICVE010000263.1 GCA_025935475.1 Nitrospira sp.
CAGTCCGATTTTCATACGGCCGAGCACGAGCAACTGCGCCAGATAGTCGTGCAACTCCGTTGCGAGGCGCGTGCGTTCACGCTGCTCCGCAGCATCGAGCGCGGTTGCCAGGGACCGGAGATCCACCAGGGAACGACCTAACTCATGAGTGCGCTCGGTGAGTTGCCGTTCGAGTAAGCGGTTCCGCTGCTGCAGCGTGGCATGTGCCGCTCGCTCCGCGCTGACCTCGATTTCCTGAGAGCCAAAGTCTGCCCTCAAGTTTCCATTATTCTTTGAAGGGTTCATATGCGGCTCCCTTATTGCCTCAGTAAGTGAGATAGAAGAATCCGTAAGTACGGGACTGCAAATGAAGCACTAGTGAGAACCCTCGTGATCATGTGGGCATGGTAGAGCGGCGGGCGGGAGCGAAACTGTATAAAACTGACCATTCCCTATTACGATCCTCCTGGTTGCAAGATGCCTCGCGTTCTGTCCCTTCCTTTCCACTAGCTGAATGCCGCCTCTTTTCCATTCTTGAGCAATGGTGCTCAGACTATCATCCTCCACTTACAGTGGAGTGCAGACGATCCAATCATCGTCGTTGGCTCCCCTATTCCGCTTCCATATTTGCAGCCTTACTGCGTGTGGCAGGACGCTGCGAACCAAACTGATGCGCATACACGTAGGTAAACTCGGCACCTAGGAAGAAAATCAAGGCGGAGTAATAGACCCACACCAAGATCGCCATCAGTGAGGAGGCGGCTCCGTACATTGAGGTCAGCGCCGGCCCTCCCAGATATACCGCGATTGCCCACTTTCCCAATGTAAACAGGGCGGCAGTGCCAATGGCTCCAATCCAGACATCCCGCCAAGCGATATGCCCTTCAGGCAGGATTTTGAACATCAGTGAGAACAATACGGCCATTACCGCCGGAGATCCCATGATATTGATCACAGTCATAATGACTTGGGGTTCGGGCATCTCCCTGTGAATGAATTTGGCTGCTGCAACCATCACGATGTTCAGGACTAAGGCACTGAAAAGAAGGAGTCCAGTTCCGATGACCAGCAAAAACGAGAAGAGTCGGGTTCTAAGCAGTCCCCACAGCGCAGAACTCCGTCGATGTCCCGGAATCCGCCAAATGAAATTCAACGCATCCTGCAGCTCGCTGAACATGCCCATAGAGACAATGAATAGGGTAATGAGACTAATCAAAGTGGCGAGGGTGCCGTGAACAGGATGACCGGCGCTGTGCAACATGGGGGTCAGGGCATTCGCCCCTTTCCCCCCGATAAGCTCTTGTACCTGACGAAGTAGCTCTTCTTGCACGACCGTTTCATCAACGATCATTGCCGCTCCGGCTACAGCGAGCGTCAAGAGTGGCGCGAGAGAAAAGAGCGTGTAATATGACAGGGCGGCACTTAATCGCCACGGATTATCATCCCACCACTTCCTCGCCGTGGTCGTGAGCAAGTTGGTGATCAGTTCGATCGTCATGCTCTATTTTATTCGAATTATGCCGCATATGTCGGGGCAGGCGCTTGAGCGTGAACCTAGGGCCCTGCAGGGTAGACGGAGTACATGGTACGAGCGACCATTAGATGAACGTGCACCAAGCACGCTCACCCCGATGGACAAGCACAGCCGTACGCCACTACCCCTTGCACAGTTACTCTGTCTCGCGGAACTCATAGTGATGTCTCTTGTCAGTACAGTCGGCGCTCAGCCATCACAGCCGGGAATACATGTGGAGATCCTGGGCATCCGCAATAGCATCGGGGCAGTGGCCTGCGCACTGTTCGAAGCACCGGAAGGGTTTCCCACTGAGTTTTTGCGCTTTGCAACCAACATCATGATGGTCAAGGTACGTGCCGCAAAGGCCACATGCGACTTTGAAGACATCGCGCTCGGCACGTATGCATTGGCTGTAATTCATGACGAAAATCGGGATGGGGAACTCGCGACCAATTTGATGGGGGTGCCGAAGGAGGGATACGGATTCTCGAACGATGCGAAAGCCTCATTGGGGGCGCCATCGTTTGAGGCGGCCAGTTTTTCCTACAATGGACAAAGCTTGAAGATGACGATCGCCTTGCAGTACTAAAATGACGCCCGCCAGACGTTCAACCCAGATTCTGCCCCCAAACACGTTTCTTCGATTTACGCGAGGAATCAGAGATTTTGTCGTCGGCCGTCAAGACTGTCATCTCTGACCTGGGAACCGTGGATGACTGCGAAGACCAGTCCTAACAAAGAGGTTGCTCCCCGTTAATACTGGATGGGTGAATAAGTAGTTAGACATTCCTGCCCTCGCTTTAAACCACCCTTGCTATGCTTTCTTGACTCCAACGATCAGCAACGCGATGCCGCTGACGATGGCCAACCCCGCGACAAAGGGCGAAAGCGGAATGGCCTCTTTCTTATCAACCGTGGCTTGGAGCGGACCGACATCGATCACATTTTCTCGGGTCGTGTAGCTAATGCCTTTATAGACAAATCCCACGACACCGAGCACGATGAGTATGATGCCGAGGATTGTTGTGGTTTTCATGTTCATCGCTTTTGTGTGAAGCAGCACAGCCTGTACCTTGCGCGCAGGTCGCTGCGCGACCGGATAGGATGCTGCGAGGTCACAGCCGACCTGTCAGAGCCAGGATGACCAGGACCAGAAGGATTAAACCCAGTCCCCCGCTCGGGAAATATCCCCAACTGGCGCTGTGCGGCCAGGTGGGCAATGCGCCAACGAGCAACAACACCAACACAATGATCACGATGGTACTCATCTCGTTTCTCCTTCACGCTCCCGATGCATGGTAGCGCACCTCCTGATCGCCCACACGGCAACCTTTCCGGTACGGATTGGACCAGTCTTGCGGACTGGCCCAATCTTCATGCGGTGATCGAATTTCATATTTCAGCACCTTACAGCTTCGGCGGCTGGGCGTGTTTAATGGACAATGCGTGGTCCTTTTCCGTGGCGCGGGCCTCGATCTGGTCGCCGGCCTTGAAGGAACCCTCCAACTCCGTGGTCTTGTCCACGTGCAGACGGATTTCCTTGCCCGCCATATCCTTGACGATGTAAAACTCCCCATCCATTTTCAGCACGTCACCTTTGACAGTCTGGGGACCTGGTATCTGGGCATCTGCTACGAGGGGTTTTGTGATGCCCAATGCGTGGCCCTTCTCCGTCACCTGGGCCTCGATTTTGTCCCCGGCCTTGAAGGAACCTTCCAGTTTCGTGGTCTTGTCCACGTGCAGACGGATTTCCTTGCCGGTCATATCCTTAACTACATACGAATCCCCCTCAATCTTCAGCACATCCCCCTGGACTGTCTGGAGACCTGACGTGATCGGTATCATCTCTGCGGCCTTGTCCGCGGCCGTCGCCAATCCCACAATGAGCGTGGTCCCGGCAACAAGAGCCGTGCAGAGCATCAGTCCATAGCGTTGCATCATGATCTTCTCCTTAGCTGAAATGTGAATTTGTCGCCGATCCAGCTCTCTCTGTTTGATGACTCCCCATGAGACACGTCTTCTCTTTCGCGACTTCCGGCCGAGATCGTTGTAGCCACCGGCCAACCCATTGTATGAGTTCGTGCTTTTCCCCGCCGTACCGCTCCCGCACCAAGTGGACACAGTTAGCCCCGTACCGTTGCTGAAGCATGCCGATTACTTTCTCGTAGTTCCCCTCGATCTGCCTCAAATCATCATCGATTAGCTTGCCCCATTGCTTTTTGACTTCACCTTTAAACTGCAGCCACTTCCCCTTGAGTTGATCCACCTTAGTTTCCTCCTCATGAACGAGATGGCGCTGCCTCAGTGTTCGATCTGTTCTGTCCTCCTTTCATTAGTAGCAATTATGGCTAGCCACTAGGCTGCGGTATTGGTCAGAATTGCTCAGATTGAAAGAACTAATATGAACGCATTAGGTCTTCTCGCCACTCGGCTCAGCCGGAGGTAAATTTCGGTTGGGTTTGGTGCGATGGCAAATCCCGGCGCGTTCTCCAATGTGACCACAGTAGGAAGCGCTTGAAAGTGAGCAGTTTTGATCAGTTGCCACCCTTGAAAGGCGTAGAATTATTTGGGTGTCAGCAACTCATCGCCAATTACACGGTGTTGTGAGTGAATGTCGTGACCTAGGGCAAAGGAGGTACTTCTATGAACCCGATCCGATATCTTAGTCTTGCGGGCGTTCTCGTTTTGGGCTGCCAGGGCATGCCCACGGTGACGAGGACCGGTGACGTGAAAGACGTGATTATTGGGGATAGCCTGGCATCAGGGGAAATTACTGTCAATCCAGGCGATGAAGTTCGGTGGGTCAACAAAAGGGGCGCACCTGTACGAGTCATCTTAATTGACCGTGTGTCGGACAAGCAGGTGTCGTGCAAGAATAATTTCGGTGGGTGGATCACATCCAGCGATACGGCCCAACTGAGCACGAACGAAACTGCCAGCATCTGTTTCAGAGATGCCGGCACGTTCCGGTATACCGTCAGGATGGAATCAGCCAGGACCGCTGGTGAGCAAAACGTTTCGGGAGTCATCAAGGTTGGGGGGCATGGCAGCCAGGCCGTTGGTCAGACAAATGATCAAAACCGCGGCCAAAGCAGCGGTCAAACCAATGCTCGAGCAAGTGATACAACCGATGATAAACCGAGTGACCAAAGTGATCCAACAAGCTCAAGGTCGACCACTA
>JAICVE010000023.1 GCA_025935475.1 Nitrospira sp.
AGGCCCTCGACGATCGTCTGCGCCAGATCGGCCGCGGTGGGCCGCACACCCAGATTAACACCCTGGGCCAGCTTCGGACCGGTGATGAGCAGAGGGACATACTCCCGGGTCGGAAGCGCATGCGGCTTACCTGGGTCACGTCCATGGTCGCCCGTGATGATGAACAGATCACCCGGTCGCAATCGATCCAACATGTCTGGAAGGCGGCGGTCGAAATCCTGGATCGCCGCGGCGGACGTTCCGGCCTCCGAACCCATCACCTCAAGGCCGGCGAAGATAAGTCCCCGCGGAACTTTTTTAAACATGCCGCTGATCTCATCCAGCGCGTCCGTCCAGCGTGGCGCGAGTGCCGACCTCGTCAATCCCCGTCCGCCGAACAAATCCCCAACTTTGCCCACGCCGATGAGGATCTGGCTGGCGCGATTCAAGACATCCAGCATCGTCAGTGCCGGTGGTTCTCCGGCAAAATCCCGACGGCCGGGCCCAAACTGCAATGCACCGGGAGTGCCGACGATGGGATGCGCGACCACGCGTCGCATCCCCCAGGCATCTTTCAACGCCTTTCGTGCTTCCCGACTCCGTTGATACAGCAGATCGACCGTCCACACTTCCTCATGGGCGGCCACATGACAGGTCTGACGACCGTCGGTCCAGACAACCGGGGCGCGCGCCGAGAGATGTGACGCGCCCAACTCCCGTAACGCTTCCTCTGCAGACGCGACGTGACCGCCGATGATTTTGAGCCCGAAGACCTCTTCGAGCGCGACCTTGGCCTCCGACGAATAGCCCTCCGGGAATGCGCGCCCTTCGTCTTCCGTGAGACACCCGGCAATCTCCCAAAAGCCGACAAGAGAATCGACGCCCTGGCTCTTGAACGCCAACCGGCCGAAACAGCCCACCGGCTGAGCCATCGATCGCACGCCTTGTATCGTCGTCACATGGCCTAACCCTAGCGATTCCAGCGTCGGAAGACTGAGCCCTCCGGCTGACTCGGCGAGATGGGCAAGCGTGTGCGTCGCGGCATCACCGTACCTCGACGCATCCTCGGCCGCTCCGACGCCGAGGCCGTCGACGACAAGCAAGATCACGCGCTTGATCATGGGCGCACTATAACAGATGAAAATGGAGCCGCAAACCTTGTCATCATTCGCACCGCAATGTCTGGAATCATCGCGCAGGTGAGGAGAGGCCGACTAGCCGGTCACGCCGTCAACTTGTCCTTTGCCACGACCAAGAGAAAATCGTCGAGCCGGCGCTTCGAGGGTCCTTCGACGACCATGAACTCCACGCCGAATTCCCTGCGGGTCGACCAGCGCACTTTTCCGAGTTCGATCAGGATCGGCGAGGGCTGACTCGACACGGTAATCTGCAGGCTGACCGGATCATCAACGGCGGCGAACATGTCCGTTTCAATCGCGCAGCCGCCCCGTGAAAGATTGAACGTCGTGCCTTCGCCAGGCTTCCCGTCCACGACGAACGCCACCGGACACTTCACCTGATATCGCACATCTCTACGTAACGACATGGGGTCCTCAGCGTTTGACAGTTGCGGCCGACCATTCCTCCACGATCTTGAGACTGGCGCTCGTGCCGATGCGGTCGGCTCCCGCTTCAAGCATTTCCCGTGCGCTGTGCCAATCGCGGATCCCGCCGGAGGCTTTGACCTTGGCCCGTCCTCCCACCGAAGCCTTCAGCAGCCTGACATCGGCCGCGGTTGCGCCCCCCACCGCGAAGCCCGTCGACGTTTTCACATAGTCGGCACCTGCCTCCACCACCAGCCTGCATGCCGTCATCTTTTCTTGATCGGTGAGATAGCAGGTTTCCAGGATGACTTTGTGCTCGGCCTCCGGGGTAGCTCGCACCACTTCGGCAATATCCTGTCGGACCGCGTCGAGATCGCCAGACTTCAACCGGCTGACATTGATCACCATGTCCAACACCGCGGCGCCCTGCCTCACACCTTCCACCGCCTCCGCCACCTTAATTCTAGTCGCGTGCCCACCGAGTGGAAATCCGATGGGGATGCCGACGCGCACGGCTGATCCAGCAACGGCCTCGACCGCGTCAGCCGTGTAGCACGGCGGAATAAAGATCACTGTGAAGGCGTATTGCGTGGCCTCGCGGCAGAGGCGCAGCACGTCGGCCTTGGTGGCCTCCGGACGCAAGATCGTGTGATCGATTAACGCAGGAAGGTTCCAGTCGCTCTGAGTCATGGCATGGCTCTCTGGACCGAAGTCATGGAAGACGTGCGCGGGTGCATCGCTCTTCTGAAGGGCCGCTTCTGATATTTTTCGACCGCTTCGTTATGCTCCGCAAACGTCGCCGAAAACTGATGCGTGCCATCGTTCTTGGACACAAAGTACAGCGCCCGCGAGTTCGAGGGATAGAGCGTCGCACGAATCGATTGAATGCCCGGGTTCGCAATGGGCCCCGGAGGCAGGCCGGCAATGCGATACGTGTTATAGGGGCTCGGACTCATGAGATCCTTCTTGTGAATGTTCCCGTCATAATTCGGCAGACCATAAATCACGGTGGGATCACTCTGCAAGGGAATGCGTTTCTTCAATCGATTGTGGAAGACCGCCGCGATCTCCTCCCGTTCGCCGTTCGAGCCGGATTCCTTTTCGATCACCGACGCCAACGTGAGGACTTCATGCTGCGTCATCCTGAGCTCTTGCGTCCGCGCGACGAGGTCCGGGCCATACACCTGCCGCAAGTGCTCGACCATCGTCGTAATGACCTCCCTAGGTCTGACACCTTTCGGAAACTTGTAGGTGTCGGGATAGAGATACCCCTCCAGCGTGCCGGCTGTGATGCCCAGTGAACCGATGAACGTCGGATCGGTCATCAACCGCAGCGCCTCCTGCCGATCCACCAAGCCCTGCTGCCCAAAGATGTCCGCAATCTGCACCATCGTCAAGCCTTCGGGAATCAGGATGGGGTGCAGCACCACCTGCCCCGTCGTCAGCCGTAAGAGAATTTCGGCAGGCGCCATACCGGCATTCAGCTCATACTCGCCGGCCTGGATTTTTCGATCTGCAGAGTGAAACCGACCCAACCACGTGAAGGCCAGCCGGCTCCTAATGAGCTCTTCCCGTTCGAGCAGCGCGGCGATTTGCTGAAAGGTGGAACGGTCAGGAATGATGACGGACTTGGACGGCGGACGCAGGCGTGCGGGAACGGCGGGCTCCTGAGCCCACTTAATGACCTGATACGCGGCTATGCCGAGTGCGGCGACCACGATCAGAAGGACGATGAGAATGCTCCGCAGCTTCATCAGTGCTGTCGACTGTCGGCCAATCGCCGTCCGTGACCGGCCGCGAGGCGTGTTCACGGCTCGCCAGGTAGCTTTGCAATAGAATGGCGGCCGCCACCCGGTCGACGGCCCCCTTGCGCTTCTTCCGGCTGACATCGGCGGCAATGAGCAAATCTTCCGCCGCTTTGGTCGTCAATCGCTCATCCCAGAGGACCAGCGGAACCGGCAATCCCTGTTCCAGGTGCACGGCAAAATTCCGCATGGCCTGGATCGCCGGACCTTCCCGCCCGTCCAACTGCAGCGGGAATCCCAACACGACCTCTCTCACCTCGTGGGTCTGCACGAGCGACGCGATGTGTGCCACATCACGCTCAAGTGTCCGGCGTTCGAAGGTCTCGAGCGGCTGTGCGGTCCAGCCCAGCTCATCGCTGAGGGCAACGCCGATCCGCTTGGTCCCGTAGTCTAACGCCAGTATTCGCGATCTGGACATGATTCTACCGCTGAAGCGCGTGTTCGACCAAGCCAAAGACTTTTTCCAACGACGCGTCGAGTCTGGAGGGGTCTTTGCCGCCCGCCTGCGCCATTTCCGGCCGGCCACCGCCGGTCCCGCCGACTTCGGCCGCCAAAGGCTTGATAAGATCACCGGCTTTGATTTTCGCCGTGAGATCTTTTGTGACGACAACGAGCAGCGCCACTTTCCCGTCGTCCGTCACGGCCCCCAAGGCGACGACACCGCTTTTCATCTTGTCCCGCAGTTGGTCAGCCAGCATGCGCATCCCGTTGATATCCAAGCCGTCGGTCCGTTGGACATGGACAGGGACACCGGCGACGGTTTTGGCCGTGGAGGCCACGGCCGATCCACTCGCCATCTTGAGTTTCAGCTCTTCGAGCTCGCGTTCCTTGTCTTTGAGCTGTGCCATGACCTTGCGGGTCTTCGCCACCAACTCGGAAGGCCCAACCTTCAAAAGGTCCGAGAGCTCTCTGACCTCTGACTCCAGCTTTTTCATCATGGCCACGGCACCATGGCCCGTCTGCCCTTCAATTCGGCGAACCCCGGCAGCCACGCCGGTTTCAGACACGATGCGGAACAGCCCGATTTCTCCGGTATGACGGCAATGGGTGCCGCCGCAGAGCTCCTTGCTGAAGGATTCGACCGTGACGACCCGCACCTGTTCACCATACTTGTCGCCGAAGAAGGCCAGAGCGCCCTTGGCCACGGCGTCCTGAATGCTCATGACCTCCGATTGCACTCGTTCGTTTCTCCGGATCTCACCATTGACCACTGTTTCGATCTCGTCGACGTCCCGTGACGACAGAGGCCGGAAATGAGCAAAGTCAAACCGAAGGCGGTTGGGCGCTACCAGGGAGCCGAACTGTTTGACATGTGGCCCGAGCAGATCGCGCAGGGCCGCATGGACGAGATGTGTCGCCGTATGATTTCTCGCGGCGTCTTGCCGGATCGTCCGATTCACCGCCAGATGCAGCTGTTCGCCTTCGCGGATGCGGCCCTGACTCACCCGACCTTTGTGTACGATCATCGTCTGCACCGGCCGAGTCGTCTCCTTGATCTCCACACGGCCGTCTGGTCCGACAAGGACACCCTGGTCGCCGACCTGACCGCCGCCTTCCGCATAAAACGGCGTGACGTCGAGAACCACCTCGACCTCATCGCCTTCCTGCGCCTCCTTGACGAGACGGTCGCCCTTGAGAATCGCCTGCAGAACGCTGTCAGAATCCAACTGGTCGTAGCCGACAAACTTCGTCGCGCCGAGACGGGCCGCCAATTCGGCAATGGCCGGCCGCGCAGTTTCCTGCTCGAAGCCCCCGGTCTTGCGTGCGCGGTTCCGCTGCTCTTCGATGGCCGCGTCAAACCCTGCCTCATCGACCGTCATGCCCTGTTCCCGGCACGCTTCGGCAATCAAGTCCATCGGGAAGCCGTATGTGTCGTACAGCTTGAACACATCGGGACCCGGTAAGATCGTCCTTCCGGCGGAACGCGCCTTCTCGATCATGTCGTTGAGGATGGGCAGTCCCTGATCCAGCGTCGCGATAAACCGCTCTTCCTCGCCTTTCGTCGCCTCGGCCACAGTGGCCGCGGCAGTCCGAACCTCGGGATAGGCTCCGCCCATGATCTGAACCACCGCAGCAGTCAGTTCGTACAAAAACGGCTCGACGATCCCAAGCAGACGCCCATGGCGGGCTGCACGGCGCAGGATGCGGCGCAAGACGTAGCCCCGTCCTTCGTTCGACGGGAGAATACCGTCGGTCATCATGAAGGTGATGGCACGCAGATGGTCTGCGACCACCTGCATCGAGCGGTCACTCTGTGCTGAGGTGCCAAACGCCGTTCCAGCTCGTTTGCCGATCGCAGCCAGCAACGGCGTGAACAGGTCGCTGTCGTAGTTGCTGTAGACACCCTGAGCGACGGCGGCCAGCCGCTCCAGGCCCATTCCGGTGTCAATGCTGGGTTTCGGCAACGGATGAAGCGTTCCGGACGCATCCCGGTTGAACTGCATGAAGACTAAGTTCCAGATCTCGATGACCCGGTCGCCTTCGCCGTTCGGCCGGTCATCTCCCGGAACCGCCGGCCCTTGATCATAATGAATTTCCGAGCAGGGTCCGCAGGGGCCGGTATCAGCCATTTGCCAGAAATTGTCTTTTTCTCCGCAACGGATGATGCGGGCCGGCGGGATGCCCACCTTCTTCCAGAGCTGCTCGGCGTCGTCGTCCTCACGAAAGACGGTGATCCACAGGCGGGACTTGTCGAGTCCGACCGTCCGAGTCAGAAATTCCCAACCAAATGTGATCGCGTCTTCCTTGAAATAGTCCCCGAAAGAGAAGTTCCCGAGCATTTCGAAGAACGTGTGATGCCGCCGCGTGTAGCCGACGTTCTCGAGGTCGTTGTGCTTGCCGCCGGCGCGCAGACACTTTTGCGCAGAGACGGCCCGGCGATAGCGACGGGTGTCCTGGCCGAGAAAGACCCCCTTGAACTGGTTCATGCCGGCGTTGGTGAAGAGAAGCGTCGGATCGGCCTGTGGAATCAGCGGAGAGCTCGGCACGGCCTGATGGCCATGCTGCTCAAAGTAGCGGATAAAGGCCTGCCGAAGGTCGTGTGCGCTCTGGGTCATGATGCTCGTTCCTCGCCGGGGCGATCGCTTATGATACGCTCAATCGTCTCTTCCCGGAAACCCCGCTGTCGTAGGAGAGACACGGTGCGCTGGCGAGTCTTGCCGCCGCCGCGGCCCTTGAGACGCAGCGCCCGCCGCGCCAGTGTTTCCTCATCCAGCCCATCAAGGCCGTCGACGATGGCATCGTCCGCCAGGGTTTCACCAAGCCCTTTCGCCATCAATTCACTTTTGAGCCGGTCACGTCCCATCGGCCGACGTGCCAACGTCGTCTCGACCCATCGTGCGGCATAGGCCCGATCGTCGAGGTACCGCAGCGCAGACAGACGGGAAATAACCTGTGTGACCTGGGCCCGTGAAGCGCCTTTGCTGGTGAGAAACCGATCGACCTGAGCAGCCGTGCGGTCGAATCGGGCGAGGTACCGCACGGCGCGGTGGAACCATTCGTCCCCCGACTGCGGGATGCGCCGTTTCACGCTTCCGCCTTAACAGGGTGCGGCCATCAGACTCCGACTTTGTGAGATCGCTTCTCGTCGCGCTTGTCCTCTTTGGACGAGACAAGCACGGGTTTCTCGGCAGGCTTTTCGACGCTGCGGCCCGGCACGCCGGCCAGCTCGCGGAGTTTGCCTTCGATCTCGAGAGCCAACGGCTGATTCGTGACCAAAAAATCACGCACGGCATCGCGTCCCTGTCCTAGCCGTTCGCCGTGATAGGAATACCATGCGCCGGACTTTTCGAGCACTTTTCGATCGACGCCGAGATCCACCAACTCGCCCGCTTTCGAGATCCCCTGCGAGAAGAGAATGTCGAACTCCGCCTGCTTAAAGGGAGGCGCCATCTTGTTTTTGACCACCTTCACGCGGACACGACTGCCGACGACTTCCTGCCCCTCTTTGATGGATTCGATCCGGCGGATATCCAAGCGGACAGACGAGTAGAACTTGAGTGCATTGCCGCCGGTGGTCGTCTCGGGATTACCGAACATTACGCCGAGCTTCATGCGGATTTGATTGATAAAAATGACCGTGGTTTGCGATTTTGAAATGGCGGCGGTCAGCTTTCGGAGGGCTTGCGACATCAACCGAGCCTGCAATCCCATGTGCGCGTCGCCCATCTCGCCTTCGATTTCCGCGCGCGGCGTCAAGGCCGCCACCGAGTCCACGACGATCAGGTCGATGGCGCCGCTGCGAACCAGGGTTTCGGCGATTTCCAACGCCTGCTCGCCCGTGTCGGGCTGCGACACGAGGAGGTCATCGGCCTGCACGCCAAGTTTTCTCGCATAGGTCAGATCCAGCGCATGCTCCGCATCGATGAACGCGGCCACGCCGCCGGTTTTTTGCACCTCGGCGATCGCATGCAGGGTCAAGGTTGTCTTTCCCGACGCCTCCGGGCCAAAAATCTCGATGACACGCCCCCGCGGAAATCCGCCGACGCCAAGCGCAATATCCAGGCCGAGCGATCCCGTCGAAATCGCCGGAATGTCCGCCGGCGCATCGGCATCGCCGAGCTTCATGATCGCCCCCTTCCCATATTGTTTTTCAATCTGAGATAGGGCGAGATCCAGTGCGCGCTTCTTGTCGTCCTTTTCCGCCATGGAGTTCCTCCTGATCAAGGTGAAGGTGGCGGATTATACCCAAGTTGGAGCAAGGAAACCTAGCGAAGAATGTGACGAACAATCGAACAAATGGAAGGATTGTTGTCGGAGTCCCGGACCGCTACAACACGTTCTCGGGCAGATGAGACGAGGTCTCGGTCAGCGATTTCGGGACGGTAAAGCGGAAATGAAACTCATCCTGGCGGGAGTCAGTCGAAGGACCGAACGACCCTTCGGCGGCAATGTGGTCGTTCGACTTGGATTTGCCGTTCGGATAGAACTTGAAACGCAACGTCTGTTTCCGGTCTTGCTGTCCGGTGTCCGGATCGAGCGTACCGGACAGCTCGAAATGTTCGTCCAAGGCTTCCAGCGCCTGTCCCAAAAAAGACTCGAGCAGCTGCTGCCCCATCCCCTTGAACGGTTGTTCGGGATCAAACTCGGGCTCCGCCGCCCAGGCGGGCTGAACGGCCACGATCCCTACGAGAGCTACGCCGGCGAGCCACTTCATGCCCACAATCTATATTGCCGCTCGAGATCAGTCAAGCGCGTGAGCTACGGCTTTGTCCTACAACAACCATTCGTGATTTCCTTGACGAAATGAGGTTCCCGTCATACAGCTAATGGTATGACACTCGCTCTTGCACAGGACACGATCAGCCCCAGACCCACCGTCCTCATCGTCGACGACGAAGCGGCGCCGCGCGCCGCGCTGACTCAGATTCTGAAACAGGATTTCAATATTCTGACGGCCGAAAACGGCAGCCATGCCCTGTCCCTCATCAACGATCATGGCGTCGATCTCATCACTCTCGACCTCAAGCTGCCTGATACGTCCGGATCCGACATTCTCAAGGAAATCAAACGGACGCACCGCGAGATCGAAATCATCATGGTGACGGCCTATGGCACGCTGCAATCCGCCATGGACTGTGTGCGCCACGGCGCGGCTGGTTTTCTACTCAAACCCTTCAATGCATCCGAGTTGCTGTCGATCAGCCTTCAGACCTCGCACAAGAAGCAACGGCTCGACATGCTTCGCCGGGCCATGGCGGAGGAGCAGGCGTTATGGCAGCCGGAACCGGCAAGCACGAACGCCTGGCAGGCATTGATGGCGCGGTATGCGGGTCAGGTCAAAAGCGGTTTGCTGGAAGTCTCCAGTCGGGAAACCACCTCGCCGTTGATCCAACTGATCTCCGATTTGCTGGAAGCGAAAGATCGTTATCTCGTCAACCACGGCAACCGCGTGAGCTTTTATGCCACGCTTGTCGCAAACCAGCTCCAACTGCCGCTGGCCGAGCAGCAACACCTTGCGCTGGGCGCACTCGCCCACGATTTGGATTTGATCAGCGGCGACAGCAGTTTCCTTCTCACGCAGGATGTCGACCGCCTGCGTCATCATCCCGACATCGGCGCGCGCATCGGACGGGCGATCGGGTTGCCGGCAGAAGCTGTCCAGATCATTGCGTTGCATCATGAGCGCTGGGACGGCACCGGGTATCCCTTTGCCCTCAAGGAAGAGCGGATTCCCTACCTGGCGCGGCTCGTCGCATTGGCACAAACGTTCGACGAACTCACCTCCGAACAGTCCGGCACAACTCCAGTCTCCCTCAAGAAGGCGCTCGCTCTCATTGAAGAACAATCAGGCACCACCTTCGATCCTTCACTGGTCGAGGTGTTCTGCCGGACCATCCGCGATCAACCACCTCAGATTGCCTACGCATCACCGACATCGAGCTCGGTGTACTAAACAGGCTGCAGCTGAGATTCCCACAGAACGGTGTAGACGGATCCGGTCGGTTTCAAGTCGCTTCTCATCAACGTGATCGCGTCGACCGCGAAAGGGTCCACCGCCAACGGCAGCCGATCCATCACGCCGCTTCTTGCCAGCGCCTGTCCAGCCCCGCGATGACCTGCCTTGATCCGTGCCAAGGTCAGATGAGCGCTCAAGGGCCTGGGATCAGGCGCCAGATTCAGCGTTGCACAGCATGCCTCGATCGCGCGGTGCAGCGCCGCCAACCGCGCCGCGCCGTCACTCGCCTCCCATTGTGCGGATGGCCCGATCCACAGCACGCGAGGCTGCTGGGGTCGCGGAAAGACGCCGAGGCGATCGAGAGGGATCTGCAGGACTCGATGGGGTATGAGCGTATCGGCGATCGCCTCGCGAAGGGGCATGACCAATTCTTCCGCAATGTCCCCCAGAAACTTGACCGTCAAATGCATCGAAGCGGGACGAACCCAGGACAGACTCACGTCGCGAGGCATATCAGGGGTGATTCGCCGTTTCATCTCCGATTGCACTGCCGCGAGAGCCGTTCGGAGTGGTTCAGGCAACTGAACGGCCAAAAAGGCGCGGATCATTGCTCTCTATTCCTCTCGTCGGATAGGTGTTTTTGGGAACGCCGCTGGCGGCCTTTATCGACAACCGTTCAGGAGCCAGCGCCGGAGCAGATCCAATGCCGCCTGCGAAGACCGTTGCTTGATGACTGACCGGTCGCCGTGGAATCGATGCTCGCGCGTGACGGTCTCGCCATTGTCCGCATTCAAACCGACGTACACTAATCCAACCGGCTTTGTAGCAGTCGCGCCGCCCGGCCCGGCAATGCCGGTGACACTCAAGCCGATCGAGACACCACTGCGTTCGCGAACGCCCTTCGCCATGGCAGCCGCAACTTCCGCGCTCACCGCGCCATGTCGCTCGATGAGATCGGCGGGAACGCCGAGGAGGTCGATTTTCGCATGGTTGCTGTAGCAGATGATCCCGCGGTCCACATAGGCCGAGGAGCCCGGCACCTGTGTTAGCCGATGGCCGATCAACCCACCTGTGCAGGACTCCGCCAGCGCGAGCGTATGCTTGTCCTTGATCAGCAACCTCCCGACCACCTCTTCCATCGTTTCCGGACCTTCCGCGAAAATCCATTCATGTAGACAAGCACGGACCGACTCGGACAGTGAGGCCCACGTCTCAGCGGCGGTGCTGTTCAGCGGCTTCGTGGTGAGCGACACCAAGACACCTAACGGAGAAGCCAACAATCCGAGGTCGACGGAGGCTTTTTTGGGAATGAGACCTTGCAGCTTCGCATCGACGTCGGCCTCAGAAATTCCCCACGTGTGAAACACTTGTCGCCTGATCGGCTGTGGCGTGCGGCCTCGCTCCTTCAATCGAGACGCCAATGCAGGGACCACGCTCTCTCGCATCATCGCCGCCATTTCCGCTGGCACACCCGGTAACGAAATCAAGAGTGTGCCCCGCCACGAAAGCCAGAATCCTGGCGCCGACCCGACCGGGTTGGGCACGACCGTGGCACCGGTCGGGATCAACGCCTGTCGGAGTTGCCCCTTGTTGGGCGACCGGCCCCATTGTGCCAACCGCTTCTGCATGGCCTCGAAGGCCTCCTTTCGCCGCCCGAGCTTGCGTCCGGCCGCATCGGCGATGGCCTCTCGCGTGCAGTCGTCCACGGTCGGCCCAAGGCCGCCGGTCATCACGATGATCTCCGCCCGCGCCACGGCCGTCTTCAGCGCACGAACGATGTCGGCTCGATCGTCGCCGACCACCGACTTGAAACGCACCTCGATGCCCAAGGTGCTCAGTTCATCCGTAATGAATAAGGAATTGCTGTCGGTCCGGCCTCCCAAGAGAAGCTCTGACCCGACCGCAATGATTTCGGCGATAACTGGTTGAGGTAAGGAACGTGCTCTTCCCATGGATATCAGTCTGACAAGAAGGTCAAACGAACTTCTACTTAATCTGAGCAAAATCCAGAGGAAACGTTACCTCACCGCCGTTGGCGGGAAAGATGGAAATCGTGGTGTGTGCTGTTGGATCGAAGTCGGCATAGGCAAAGGAGGCCACCACTTTGGCTTTGAAGCGCGGGGGCTCAGGCCAGGCGGCACTGCGGCTCGCCATTCCATCGAACCGCACGGTGACGGGTTTGATGGTTTTGCCCGCCTGGTCGAACACCATGTAACTATCGACGGCGAAGTTCGGAACATTCCCAAAAATAGTGGCGCTCACCAACATGGTCTTGCCGTCGAGAGCCTGGGCAATATCGGCCTCGGCGGGTTCGACTCCCCGCAGGCCCATATGCGTCGCCATGACGGAAAGCGCGGCGAGCTTGGTAATCAGAAAACCGCTTGGATGCAGCTCATCGGTGGCGCCGAAGCGGGTATAGAAGGTGTCCGGCGGGCGATGCGCTTTGGCCGCATCGGCTCCACGCTCGAGCGCGGCGTGGATCTCCTCTTGGGATGGTTGGATCTCGATCGCACAGACTGCGGTCGCTGCAAACACCGTAAGGGAGAACGCCCCAACCGCCACGGCCATGTGACGAAATTCCCCCTTCATAGCCAAGGCACTAACAGATCGGTTTTTACCTGTCAACGAGCGGGCTGCAGCCCTCGCTAGGACGTATTCTGACCCGCCCAACCTCGACGGTCTTTGTACATCCGCCCGACCCATCGATTGCTTTGCAATCGATTATCCGCGCCGCGTTCTTCCCTATCCTCACCCACCCATCCCGGACGCGCCGAGACGCGCCCTTCCCCGATTGACAAAACAAAAGATGAAGTGTTACAGGAATCAGTCCTTTCTGACTTGATCAAGACGTCACACGGAGGAGTTCATGGCAGCCCCCGAACAGCAAGCACCGGCGCAGACACCCAGACGTCAGTACGTCAATTTTGCGTTCTATAAGCTCGACCCGGCGTGGCGTCGTTTGCCGGAAGACGAGCGCGCAAAAGGCAAACAGGAATTCATCCGTGCGATCGAGGATTATGCCGGCAAGGTGCTGGTGATTCCGTACTCCACCGTGGGTATCCGTGGCGATTGCGATCTCATGCTCTGGCGCATCAGCTACGAACTCGAACTCTTCCAACAAATGACCGCCAAGATGCTCGCGTCCGGCTTGGGCAAGTACCTCACCACTCCTTACTCGTATTTGTCCATGACGAAGCGATCGATCTATGTCGATCATCACACGCACGAAGGGCAGGAAAGCAAACGCCTGACCGTCGTTCCCGGAAAAGCCAAATACATTTTCGTTTACCCGTTCCTCAAGACCCGCGAATGGTTCCTCCTCACGAAAGCCGCTCGGCAGGGTATGATGGACGAGCATATCGAAGTCGGCCACCGCTTCCCTTCCGTCAAGCTCAACACCACCTATTCCTTCGGCCTTGACGATCAGGAATGGGTCGTGGCGTTTGAGAGCGACAAGCCCGAAGACTTCCTCGATCTGGTGATGGCCCTGCGGGAAACGGAAGGCTCCCGGTACACCTTGCGCGATACGCCCATCTTCACCTGCATTCGCGGCAGCCTGAAAGAATCGCTGGATACACTCGGCGGCTAGGCTTTATCCCTGCTCCCATAGGATGTTCAACATCCTCGTCATGAAGGGCCTTCGGTCGCAAGATCGAAGGCCCTTCGTGTTTCGTCATGACTGATCCCGTGGACCCACGCGCCGCTTTCTCTTCACTCCTCCTCCCCGGCCTGGGACAGGTCCTGCAACAGCGTTACCGACAAGCCGCTGCGGCCGCGCTCTGCACAGGAGCGCTCGTCATCGCGAGCCTGATGCTCGGCCGGGTATCCGGACGCGCGGCCGAGGTGTTCTTCTTCATGATCCTGGCCCTGCCGTGGTGGGCGCTGCAAGCCTATGACGCGTATCTGGGACCGATCACCGCCGGCTCCAGTTGGCAACGGACGTTCCGCACCGCTTGGCAGCGCGGCCACGACATCCGGTTTCTCGGCGTCTTATTGTTGATCAGCGCCGTCAACGACACATACATCATCCTCAAGAATTTCGACTATCTGCTGCCTTTTTACTGCACGAAATTTTCCGGGATCCCTGGCTTTCTCACGAAAGCGATTTCCCCTGTCCTCCATCTGGTCGTGGGATATGGCTTCCTACGCTGCACCCGCTGGGCGTTCTTCATCTATCTCGTCTATGCCGCCTATGGGTTGACGAACGGCATGGTCAATCTCGCCTGCTTTGGCCCGGGTCGGATCCGAAACACCCTCCGTGCCGCCGTTATCCTCTCGACGATGTACATCCTCTGGCGCCGGGACATTCTGTTGAACTCATCGACAAAATGATCCTTCCAAGACCCTCGCTGAGCAGGGTTTAAACCCCTCCACCCCTAACCTTCCATCCTGTTTTGACACCAAGTTTCCGCCTATGTTACCTGTAGAAGCTGACGTGGGGAGGCTTCGCAGAGGGTATGTCCGAGAACGACGCCCTGTACGCCATACGCCATGCTGACGGGTCGGTCAGCCTGTATATCGACGAAGAATATGCGGCTGAACGGGGGGTCGACCCTGCCACGCTGACGCGAGTGGAAATTCCCCGCGAACTGTTCTCGACCGGAAGCGTCCAGCAAGTTCGTGAATATGTGGCACAGTACTTGGAATCTCAACAAACCGGCACCGCCTGAAAGCACGACTTATGGCAACAACAATCGCCCCCTCCGCTTCACCGCTCACTCCTGAGTTGATCGAATCGGTGATCAGCAACCTGCCCATCCAGGGCCGAATCATGCTGCG
>JAICVE010000406.1 GCA_025935475.1 Nitrospira sp.
CGGCGTTGATTCGTATGGTCAACGTTTTGCCTGCATTCACATAAAACCCTTCGATGCCCTTTCCATACGTCACGATCTGTTCGTCTTCTCCGGAAACCAGGAGGCCGAAGAGACTCGGAGAAGCAAACCCGTGGCGGACATCATCATTGTTGCGCACGATGAGCTCGATAGTTTGTCCGATCTGAATGGGGACGGAGCTTTCCAGGAAAAACTTCTTATCTTTGATGACAATCTCGATTAGCTGCTGAGTCGATTGAGGAGCAGATGATACATCACCTGCACTCATGATCAGGCTGGTCAGCAACAAGATGATCGCGCCTATATGAGCACAGTTTCGGTTCAGGTGAGTCCCCATTTTGCACCTCACGAGCATTGTTCAAAAGAACTTGTTTGGCCCGACTGACAACATACGCCGATTGATTTGGAAAATAAAACGGTCATGAACCCTTTCGCGGCGCGTGCCGGGCCGGCTCGTTCCCCATCCCCTCGTCTCTTTACCGCTCATCGCACCTCACCGCGATGGACCCAGCCCACGTGAGAACGTAGAATAACTTTCTCATGCTCGGTATTCGGTACTCTGGCATCAGAATTTTGGACAACCGCGATATGAGTTGATTCCCGCGACGGGCATTCAGCTCAGAGAAGGTCACTATGTTGGTGCACATCATCGCCGATTACGGAATGGGAGACCTCGCCTTCGCCGAGGTCGTGCAACGGATCAAGGTCCATTTGCCCGACATGGAACCAGTATTGACGCCTGTGCCGGCCTTCTCCACCATCGCGGCCGGCTTTTGCATCGCACAGATCGGCCTGCATCCTTCGCCTCCGGGTACGCTCATCTATCACAATGTGGCCCCGCGGGAAGACGATCCCGCTGCCCGTGCGCAAAACGCCGGCGAGCGTCTCGCATACGCACGCCTGTCAACTGGCGTCCGCGTGATCGGGGTCAACGCAGGCCACGCCTTTTCCTTTATAAAGGATGTGGCCGAGAAGCTCCGCTGGGCAGCGTCCTCGGCCGAAGGAAGCCAGTTTCGATCACGAGATGTGTTTCCTCAAGCGGCTGCAGCCATTGCGCTGGGGCTGCCCTCCGCTTTGGGTGATGACCTCGATCCCGAAAGCATTCCTTCGCCTCCCGTCTCGGCGGTGGCCTATGTAGACGGTTACGGCAACCTCAAGACGACCATTGCCTACGACCCGAATCGGGTTCGACCGGGCAAGCGGATCACCGTGCGGATCAACGAGCGTCAGCATGAGGCCACGGTCAGCGATGGGGCGTTCGCCGTGCCTCACGGCGAACTGGCATTCGCACCAGGCAGCAGCGGTTGGACGCTACGTGATGGAAGCACCGTGCGCTGGATAGAGCTCTTCCTCCGGGGCGGGAGCGCCTGGAATCTGTTCGACCGTCCGGCGCCAGGATCGTTCGTCGCCATCCACTAATGTGCCTAGAGTCTTCGCGAGTAGCCCATTGATCCAGATCTGATCTATTGAACAGATCCCGCCAAACCGTTGAGTATATGCGTGAGGTCTTCGGGGTTGGAGTAGTGCTTCATCGCCTGGGTGACGTCATCAAGAAGCGGACCAGCCTCGGGGTTGAGATCTCGCAGCTTCTGTCCCAGATTGCCTGAGCTCAGCTCTTGCTGGATTTGCGTGTCGGTCAGCTTTCCCTCTTTCAGGTCTTGCTGAAGGATCACCCCCAGTTGCTGAATACTCTTCAATGTTTCAGGCGGGAGTTCACTCATGAGTTTGAGAATGGTGGCTTGGCTTGGTCCGCTCATTGGCATTTGCGCGAGGGCACTCTGACCAAGGCACCAGAATGTGAGCACTATGAGCAAGAGCCATGTCTTCATGAGAACCTCCGTTACCGTGCCCGGGGTGATGACGTGAGCCCACACGGCTTTCAGAAGTCTCTCAACGACGGCTTTCGTTGTCATCTTATTCTCACTATTTACAAAACTCACAGAAAAGCGTGTCAGGAACCATTTCGCGGCGCGCGGGTGGCAAGCGCTTTAGGTTAGAAGACGCGGATCAAACGAGAATCCTATCCCGGCGTCCCACGAGATCTTTGAAAAGTCCGGATGAAGAGGGTTAAGAACATAGTTCCATTCATGCTCGATGACTACAGATGGAACCTTGAGGACAGGACTTTTGGCGTGGTTGGCCCAATCACTACCCAGTTGCTGCAAACTTACGGGAATAATCGTATCTTTCCAATCGACTGGCAAGTGAGTGGGATCGATGGTTTCTATCTTAAGACTATCTGGAATTGTCGCTCTTACACTGACCAATGCGTCGGGAAGTAGGTCGGAATCAACATGGACGAGATATTCTAGAGCAGCAAGAGAGAGTGTACCCGAGGTGTAGACTACTGGCGTTCCAGGTTTATTCCACCTTCCTCCATAACGTCGCGCTCCCTCGCCGTCCGGGGTCGTGTGCTGCTTGAGCGTAAGCCGCCAAACAATCACTAGCCTATGACGCCGTGTTCGATCCTTCCCAGCATCGTCTCAACTACTTGAGTGCCAAGGTCAGTATCGAGGAGTTCTATTGGAGCAGTTCCCTGTAGGACTCGATGAGGTCTGGTGAGCCAGCTGGAAGCTTTTTCTTCAGTACCAAAAACATTACTGGCGTATGTCAAAATCCTGGCTAAGCGTGCCAGTCGATCCGATTCCTGTGCGGTCAGACGTTGCTCTGCCTTCCGCCGGGCCATCGTACGTTGTGGGACGCTAAGAATCTTGCTCATTCGAGGTAAATCGAGGTGAAATTTAGAGAGAACAAATTCGAGCGATCGATATGGGAAGCCTTTCTGGATGATCGCACGAACATCTTCAGTCGATTGAACCTGCCGCTTAAACACGGTGGCTCCGCCCAACGTATTAAATAGCTCTTCAGCTTGAGGCATGGGTCCCCTTCATTGTCATA
>JAICVE010000488.1 GCA_025935475.1 Nitrospira sp.
ATCGACGGCGTCTCACAAACCGATACGCATATGGTGTATCGGTTGAAGGACACGAAAACCAAGTGACCTCACGCTGCCGTCGCTTACTGGCTGCTCTTTCACTCCTCGCGAGTGCAGCCTGTGCCGGTCCCCCGATTCCTCATGCCCCCGATATCATAGACGTCACCTTAGCGACCTCGGCCGCCCACGTGCGAACCGCCGTGATCCAGGTCCTGACAGACGGCGGATATGAGGTCGAGCAAACAGATGATCAGAACTTGACGACGGGCTATCGGGAAGAAATCCGCGGTCCCTGGGATGGGCTTCTTGGGTGGCGTTTTGGCACAGGGCGAAGCCGCGTCGATGCTTTGGTAACGGCCGCTGATGAACAGAGCACCAGACTCAGACTGCATGTGCTGTACGAGGGAAAGGACGGACTCTTTACACGGTGGGAGGAGTCACCCACGGCCTTGCCCCAGAGCGCAGAAAATCAGCTTCGACTGATCAAAAACGCACTCAACATTCTGTAACGCTACCCTGCATCCTTGTCGCTCCCTTCGGCATCGGGTTCCAGATCCAAACCAAACCGTTCGGCCATGCGATAGAGCGTCCGTCGGTCGATGCCGAGGATTTTTGCCGCCTTCACTTTGTTCCCCTTGGTTTCCCTGAGCACGCGCACCAAATGGCGTTTCTCCACTTCCTCAAGGGTTAGATAGACGGACTCGGCAGTGTCGGGAGCGTCGGATTTGTGCTCGGCGGGACTGGGCGCTTGCCGGATGGCTGCCGGCAAATCGTCTGGAGTCAACAACGGCCCGTGGCTCAGTGAGACTGCACGTTCGATCGCGTTTTCCAACTCGCGAACGTTTCCAGGCCAGTGGTATCGATTCAGACTGTCCAAAGTATCCGGATGGAAGCCTCGCACGGCCGTCGTCGACCCAGCGGCGCATTTCTGCAAAAAGTGATGAGCGAGCATGGGAATGTCTTCCTGACGCTCCTTGAGCGAGGGCAGCGTGATCCGCACGACGTTCAAGCGATAAAATAAATCATCCCGAAATTTGCCGTCCTTCACGAACTGTTCGAGATCCCGGTTCGTTGCCGCGATGATGCGGACATCCACCTTGATGGAATTGGTGCTGCCCACCCGGCGGACTTCATGATCCTGCATCACCCGCAGCAGTTTCACTTGCAGGGCCTGACCCAACTCGCCGACCTCATCGAGAAACAAGGTCCCGCCGTTGGCTGACTCGAATAGACCGGTCTTCGTGCCGACTGCACCCGTGAACGCCCCCTTCTCATAGCCGAACATTTCGGACTCGAGCAGCGTGTCCGGCAAAGCACCGCAATTAACCGGGACAAACGGCCTGTCGCGGCGGGGGCTATTGCCATGAATGGCGCGGGCGATCAGCTCCTTCCCCGTTCCACTTTCCCCTTGGAGGAGCACGGTACTCCGGCTTTCGGACACCCGGGCCACGAGTTTGTACACTTCCAGCATCGCCGGGCTGCTGCCAACCAACGGCGACCATTCGTCCTTGCTCTTGAGTTCCTCCCGAAACTTCGTGTTTTCTCGTAACAGGCGGCAATGATCAAGACTGCGTTGAACGACCAACTTGATCTCTTCTTTCTTAAACGGCTTGGCCAGATAGTCGTACGCACCTTGTTTGATGGCTTCGATCGCGCCCTCAAGCGATCCGAATGCGGTCAACACGACTATCGCCGTGTCCTGGCTCATGCGCTTGAACTCCCGGAGCACCGTCAGTCCATCGACCGCCCCCATGCGGATATCCGTGAGCACCAGATCCACCCGGCCCTCGCGGCCCCGCGCAATGGCTTCCTCCCCGCTGCCGTAGGCCTCGACGCTGTAGCCCTCTTTCTTGAGGGCCTCCGCCAACAGATCCCGCGCAACCGTATCGTCATCTACCACCAGAATCTTTGCAGCCTGCATGACCCCTCTACACCATCCCTTCCGGCACCACGACCTTTCCCGGCAGTGCGATCGTCACGGTCGTTC
>JAICVE010000499.1 GCA_025935475.1 Nitrospira sp.
CTCAGGCCGGACGGTGGGTGAGCCGACAGCGGCCGATGGGCTCACCGTCCCAGACCAGACGTGGACCGTGGTCCAGCTCCGGGCGGAGGCCCGCGCGCGTGGACTCGTGGGGATGTCGGGCAAGTCGAAGGCAGAACTGCTCGACGCGCTGTCCTGAACCGGGCACCGAGATCGTCGGGATGCCCAACGCGGCCATGCTCTAGCCATCGATAACGGATGGTGTGAGGCCTGCGACACCGCTCTCACCTTCATCAAGCGTTTGTCTAATAGCCGCAGTCGTCCTAGCTTCGGATATGGCGGGACCTTGCTGTGCTGGCTGAAAATTCTGGGCACCGGGGCCGCCACAGGCGTGAGGTCCTTCGCTGGCGACCGCGCGTCTCGGTACGCGACAGGGACTCTCAGGTAGTGGCACGAGCCTGGGCTTGGCGCAGCAGGTTGGGGTCGTGGGAATTCATGAGCGCGAGGCTGGGCTCGCCTGCGTACCAGAGCGAGGCGAGTACCCGGGACACCGGGACGTACGTCCGCCACTTCTACATGGGAGATGAGCCGCCTCAGGAGCAATACATGCTCGATGGCGATACGTGGGTGCCACTGGACGATGGGTGGTATCTGATGGACCTAGTGATTGACGGGACCCCGGATCTGACCGGGCCGGTGAAGAATCCGCCTAAGGGAGTCCCTCCGATCAAGGTTTCTTGATCAAGCGCGCCCCCGGCCCAGTGATCAACAGCGCTTGATCAAGAAATTCGCAAGATCACATGGTCGACTGTGTCAGCCAGGCCGTAGCTCCCGGACCAATCCCGGAACCCGTCCCCGAGGATTGCCTGTGCGGCGCTGGTGGCGTGGTACAGCTTCACTGCTCCTCCGTACCCTCCGGGGCTGTTACAGCTCGATATCGAGCAGCCTGTGCCCGCCCTCTGGGACCCCCTCGGTGGTCGTCCCGTGAGCGGTGGAGTAGGGACCCGTGCCACCCGTGATCGCAAACCGAAGCGGTTTCTCCAAGGCGTTGAAGTCGTCGATGTTGTCAATCAGAAACAGCCCTCGTGCGGTCACCTGACCCTTTTGCAGCGGAGTGTCGTCCAGGGAGTTGAACTTGTATGTGGCCTCGTATTGGAAGAGAACGCTGCCGGGCGGGAAAAAGGGGTCCCCCGGTCCATTGACTCGGAGGAGGGTCTCGATCCCTGAATGCGTACCTGCGCGCCGCTGATTCGAGTCCTGCGGCAGGCCATTTCCCGGCGTACTGTCGTCGTAACGATCGAGTCGAAGATTGTTCGTAAAGACGAACCGCTTGCCTGGCTCAATTGGGCCGGGCACTTCGTGGCCGATGTCTTCAGTGACGAACACAAGGATCTGGATCGTGGGCATTTTCCAGTATCGAACAGACGGGGTTGATTCCGCTATCGCCGGTTCAGCCTCCAGAAGACAACTCGCAGAAGGATCTACTCGTTGAGTGGGCGTTCGGCTCCTGTGACCGAGCTACCGCTCAGACCCTCGGGACGATCTTGACCCGAGCCTGGTGCACCGCCTTGACGTCGATCTCCACCGCCACCTCGCGAAACGTCTTGGCGTCGACCTCCCCCCGGAGCTTCATCCGCAGCGCCTCGTTCTTCTGTTCCTGCAGATGGCGCATCTCGTCGGTGATCTCCCTGATCCGCGCCATCCTTTCGTCGTCTGACTACGCGATCTTGATGGCTTCGGGATTCCGCCACTGGTCGATGACGTGACCCTCCACGTACGCCTCCAGCGGCTCGGCGACGATGCGGACACGTGCCGGGCAGACGGGGTTCTCCGGCGCGAGTACAACAAGCTCCTTACGCGCACGCGCGCGCGAAAGTTCTCGTCGATCTTTGCTCGCCGATCCAACGGGATCGTCAAAGGGTGAACGGGTCGGACAGGCTCAGCCTGCCTTCATTAGGTCTTAGGGTTCACTC
>JAICVE010000339.1 GCA_025935475.1 Nitrospira sp.
CAGATTGAAGAGCGGCCCGCCGGAATTTCCAGGATTGATCGACGCATCGGTTTGAATGAAATTTTCATAGCGGGACAGATTGACATTTTCGCGTCCAATACCGCTGACCACACCGAGCGTAACCGTCCGTTCCAAGCCGAAGGGGTTGCCCACGGCGAGCACCCATTGGCCCACGCGTACGGTGGTCGAGTCGCCGAACGTCGCGTTCGGCAGCGGGTGATCGGAGGTGACCTTCAAGACGGCGAGATCCGTGTCCGGGTCCTTGCCCACGACTTGACCAATCAGCTTCGACTTGTCGGACAGCCGCACCTCGATTTCCGTCGCGTCGCCCACGACGTGGTTATTGGTAATGATGTGCCCGTCGGGCGTGATGATGACGCCGGCTCCGGAGCCCGGCGCGTTGGGCATGCGTTCCGGCATAAACTCGCGGCCTTTTCCGGTGAGATTGATGGGGAAGAGACTGACGACGGAAGGTTTGGCTGCTTCGGCCAACTCTGTAATGACGGTCTGCATCTCTTCCAGGAGCCGCAAGCCGTTGGACGTATTGGGCGGGAGCCCGGCCGGCTCGGCACCCCTGGCCACAGGCACGCCAGGAACGACGGCAGCCATTGCGACAACGAACCATACGACGATATGGCGTCGGGACCGCATGAAGGCTAGTGTACCTCAGGTGGACCCGAAAACCTACAAGGCGGACGGTGCCGTCAAGGTCCACGCGGGAAGAGTGTCAGCTCTTGCCCGTCCGAGGGACGGCGAACCACGAGGCGATATGATCCAGGTCGGCTCGAAGGCCAACGGCGATGACGATATCGTCGGCTCTGAAGACGAAGTCTTCGGTCGGCGGAATCAGAAACGGGCCGCGAAACACCGTGACGAGGCGGACGGTTGCCGGCCAGGCCAGATCAGAGACCGGCTTGCCCACCGCCTTGGAGCCTGGTGAAACCGGCAGGCGTTCAATGGCGGCGGCGCGCAAGCTGAGGTCGCGCTGCAGCGTAAGGAGATCTCCTTGAATCGCTTCGAGTTTCAACGCACGGATCTGGGCATCGACTTGGAGAAGCGTCTGTTTGAGGAGATGCACGCGGTCCGTGGCGTGGTTCACGGTGCGCTCGATATCGGAGGGTGATGCGCGGGGTCGCGCAGGGGAATGGCGCGACAAGGCCCCCGCGAGTTGCTGACCGAGTTCGCCTTGAACCGTTTCGATTTGCGTCAAGAGACTGGCCGCTTGTCCGTGAAGGCGCAGGACATGGACCTTGCGATTGACGCGCTCGGCGACGGCCACGACGGATTCGTAAACCGCATTGCCGGTCAGCGAAAGTTCGTTTTGAAGACGACCGAAGAATTCGAACGACATCGCGGGATGCTCAATGTCTGATAAGGGATATTATGTCAACTTACATCGTTCTCTCGATGGCGGCAGTCTGCAAGCGCCGCTGTCTTACTCCCTTCGCCTTCCTGGGTCAACAATCCTCGCTTCGTCCAGATGGACGTGTGTTGACACCGCCTCTTGGGCGGGCTACACAGAAGCCATGACCATTCATGCGTTGGCCGGGAAACCGGCGCCTGCCTCGATGTTGGTCAATCTGGACCAATTGCTCGAGGCCTACCACCGGGACGTTCCCGATCCGGCGGTTCCGACACAACGCGTGGCATTCGGCACTTCTGGGCATCGGGGTTCATCCTTCAAGCGATCCTTTAACCGTCATCACATTCTCGCGGTCGTCCAAGCGATCTGCGAGTACCGCAAACGCCAAGCGACCACCGGCCCGTTGTTCCTTGGCATCGACACCCACGCCCTATCGCGGCCCGCCTTCGACACAGCCCTTGAGGTTTTAGTCGGCAATGGTGTGGAGGTCATGATTGATCAAGACGACGGCTATACGCCGACGCCCGTCATTTCGCACGCGATCCTCACGTACAACCGCAACCGAACCTCCGGCCACAGCGACGGCATCGTCATTACGCCCTCGCACAATCCGCCCGAAGACGGCGGGATCAAATACAATCCGCCACAGGGCGGACCGGCCGACACGCAGGTCACGAAGTGGATTGAAGAGCGGGCGAATGCGTTGTTGTCAGGGCAGCTTGATGGCGTCAAACGGGTGTCTGCCGCTCAAGCCCTGCGCGCGCCCGCCGTGCACCGGCATGACTATCGCGGCACGTATGTGCGGGACCTGGAGCACGTCATCGACTTTGCTCCGCTCCGATCCGCTAACCTGAAACTTGGCATCGATCCGCTCGGCGGCTCGGGCGTCGCCTACTGGACACCTATTGCCGAACGCTATGGGCTCAATCTCGAGAGCGTGAATTCCGCCGTGGATGGAACCTTCAGGTTCATGCCGCTTGATTGGGACGGTAAAATCCGAATGGATTGTTCATCCGCCTATGCGATGGCGAATCTCATTGCGCTCAAGGACCGCTTTGACGTTGCCTTTGGCAATGACGCGGACAACGACCGACATGGTATCGTCACCCGTTCGGCCGGCCTCATGAACCCCAACCACTACCTGGCCGTGTCTATTGCCTACCTCTTCTCCCATCGTCCAGAGTGGCCGCCTGGCGCCGGCGTCGGAAAAACCTTGGTCAGCAGCAGCGTGATTGATCGCGTCGCCTCGAAATGTGGGCGGCGGCTCGTTGAAGTGCCAGTCGGCTTCAAATGGTTCGTCGACGGGTTGCTGGACGGGTCGCTGGGGTTCGGTGGCGAAGAGAGCGCCGGCGCTTCCTTTCTGCGGCGGGATGGTACGGTGTGGTCCACGGATAAGGACGGCATCATCATGGACCTGCTGGCCGCTGAGATGATGGCACGCACGGGCCGGGACCCCTCGGAACTCTACCGGGAACTCACTCGGGAATTGGGCGATCCGCAGTATGCCCGCATTGATGCCCCGGCGACGCCAGACCAGAAGCACCGACTCTCGAAGCTCTCGGCGGAGCAAGTGCGCGCGACCACCCTCGCGGGCGATCCCATCGTGTCGCGGCTCACTGAGGCACCGGGCAATGGCGCTCCCATCGGCGGACTCAAAGTCCTCACAGGACAGGGCTGGTTCGCCGCCCGTCCCTCAGGGACCGAAGATGTGTACAAGCTGTATGCCGAAAGCTTCAAGGGGCAGGAGCATCTGGCGCAGATTCAACGGGAAGCACAACACATGATTACTCAAGTGCTCTCCGCAGCAGGATGAGAGGAAGACATCGCTGCGGGAAAGAGAACAGCCATCGGCTGTTCGACCGTTCGACGGTAATGGAATCGTCGAAACATTGGAGGAATACTGACTCTCCACTTATCGAGCAGGTCCACTCGGTCCTGACTCCGCGAGGGCCGTGTCTGTCTCGCACCGGTGTTCCCAAATTGGACTGTCACGCTCTTGCCGTTCACAAAGGCCACTGCGCGCCCCCACCGGTAAGACAACGACCGTGCGCCGGTGGGAATTCTAATCGCGACCCATCGAGCGTCGGACCACAATATAATG
>JAICVE010000206.1 GCA_025935475.1 Nitrospira sp.
CAGCGAGATCTCGTAGAGTATTTGAAGTCTCTCTGATCCGTGAGGGATGCGAGTCGCTGACAGACACATCCGCGCCAGCGGCGGAGACTGAGTCCACCAAGCCCGGGATCAATCAACCGACGGCGTACGGTCACGTGAGCTATACACCCGAAAACGCACCGTGGTTTAGATTGATTATGCTGCCGCGCGAAGCGGTAGAAACTTCCGGTCGGCTTTGGCCGCAAGGGCAAAGTCGCTCTCAGTCAGACCCTTGATCTTGTGCGACCAGATCTCGATCTTGCACTTGCCCCAGGCTACATAAAGATCAGGATGATGGCCCTCGACCTCGGCGACAGCGCCAATCTGATTCGCAAATGCCAGCGCCTGCGCGAAGTCCTTGAAGGTGTAGAGCCGCTCCAAATGCCCTTTTCCGTTGAGTCTCCAGCCTCGGCCGAGTTGCTTCAACAACTTCCTCGCGCGGAGAGCCTTCAACGGCGGCACACTGCCTCCATCGCTGCATTTCTTGTCTGCCAGTTTCATCAACATCTCCTTCTCCACCTCCAACGGTTAACAGGTTACCTGGAGGGGATCCGACTCTGGTCAGGTGAATCGGCTGCTCACGAGGGCCGGACGGAACGACCCGTGACCAGATGAATCACCAGCAACACGATCCCGACCAAGAACAGGACCCAGGAAATCTGAACCGCCACCGCGGATACCCCGGCCAAATTCAGGGCTCCGGCAATGACTCCAACCACCAAGAATATCAGTGCGTAGTACAGCATATGGCGCTCCTTTCTATAAGACGATTCTCGTGAATCACGGAATCTTCGATGGACCCACAGTTCACACATCTCATTTTCGGGAGGCGCTTTTCACGGACATTGTCGAGGAGCCCCCCCAGACCTCGATCACCAGCAATCCACTGCATCGTGCGCACGCCATAGGTCCTCCTCTTCCGCCCTGGTCCAAAAGCCGTGGGCGCTATTCACATGTCAGGCGACGATCGGATGGCCGCCTCTAAGCCACACAACCCATGCTGGACCTTGGGAAAGCTGGGGACTGACCGAAATTGCTCAGTTTGGACAATTAATGAGGCAGGCAATACGCGGCCCATCCCGCAAAGCTCAGCGGGAAGAAGAAACATGAGTCGCGAAGCACGATATGAGGAGGAAGCTGCGATCTCGGATGAACGGCTCGGTCAACTCATGGGGAAAGGCGCGGAGCATGCGTACAAGGTCGTCCTGATTAACGGAACGAAGTCTGCCGATCTGGATCTTGAGGTATCCCTCTGCCAGTGGAAGGTAAAGGCCGAATGAGAGGAGGGCTTATCTGGCATGCGACAGATGATCGAAATTACTATCCGACCAGAGCAAACCCGTTGGAACACGTCTATTGAGTCGTGAAAGGTGTCCGGCAGATGCTAAGGAATTTCGACCAGATCATTGACGTTCGGACCTGGCATACCCATTCACGTATGTGTATGCGCATCAGTATGGCTCACGCCGTCCTGCACAATCACGGGTTAGCCAACCCTGTTGATTTCCACAGTACCCGCCGGTTATTACTCGTTTTCCAGTATGACGAGTCCCCGGTGACAACGGCGGTGAAAGAGTAAAGGAGAGATCATGATAACGAAACCGGCCTTTGTCGCGAGGGGTGCGATGGTGTGGTGGTGCGTCGTCTTGGGGATGCCAGGATGCATTTCCGTGGAACCTGTCCCTAGTTCCGCAACGTATTGGGAAGCCAAGGAGGTGCCCCATTCGCAGGCGCTCACGGATTACAATGCCTGTAAGATGTGGTCCACCGTGAAGTATGCAGAATCCGAGAAAAGAGAGGAAATCATCACCGACAATTTGGGCTACTGGATCCACGTCCCCCTTCTGAAATCGTGCATGGAGCATAAGGGCTACAAATACGTCGGTCCGGAGGCCGGACACTAGATCCAACCTCAGTCATCACGGTCGCGAGAATCCAGCAGACACACAAATGACCGTAGAACTACCTCCCAAAATGCCACATCAGCCCAACGACAAAATTTTGTGAGTCGTAATTTCCTTTGATCCCGCTAAACCTAATGTTCGTGTTGTTGTACTTGAATTCGCCGAACAACGCCCATTCCTGTGTCAACACATACCGGGCACCTGCAACGAACTGAAATCCAGGATTCGCTTGGGTGTTCGACTGTCCAGCCTGTGAGCCGGTAGCAAAGAAGAATCCGTACCCGATGCCGCCATAGGGTTGAAAGACATCACTCATGGACGGCGAGCGGATGATCAAGTTCACAGTCCAGACAGTAAGCCGAAGTGAGGTGGTCGGCATGTTCGCGGCAAACACACTGCCTGAGCTCGTCCCTCCCACAACCGTCTGTTGCTTCACGTCTGGCTTCTGGGTGTACAGATCTGTTTCTATTCCCAGCCAAGGACGCGACTGAAAGAAATAGCCTCCCTTGATACCCCCCAGGAGACCAGACTTGAGTTCGAGATCATTGATGCGAGCGTTAGTAACGCCGCCTCCCAGAGTCGCATCGGAGACGGTGACGTTCGAGAGCGAACCAGGAGCGGAAATCCCACCATACCCACCGACATACCACTCCGCCTGAGCCGTGGTGGTGAGTAGGCCACTGCCCGTGACCGTCCACACCACGAGCAGTGCACCAGGGATCCAAGACCTTGCGACGGAACTCCAACGGACGGCGTTCATAATGCCCCGTCGGTGCGCGGATAACTATGGGCATCAAGGCTTTTTGCAGAGTTTAGCGTAGCGCTTTGATCCCATCAAGGAAGACCTAAGAAACCGTCTGCCACGGAGCTGCACAGGCAAACAGGGAGAGGGATCTTGGCCCTTCAATCGAATGTCACAGCATTACAAGAAGCGCTAGCCTTTCCCCCTGTTGGGGAAAACCGGTCTCGCCTCGGCCTATGGCGCGGCATCGTCCCTTGCAGTCATTCTCCTGTGGGTCTACTATTCCTCCTTGATTTTATTCTTCGGGGCCGAGTACACGTACGTCACCGCAAGGCAGGTGGATGCGGCCGGCGCTAAGCCTGCGGAGCGACGATCACAATCGCTCCGCCGACAGAAGGCCGGAAGAGCACAGACAGCAGGCAGGCGAACCTAATACAAGCGCGGGGGGCAAGGCATGAGATCGACCCGACCGCTTTCTCCACGGATTGCCGATCGCCGACTGTGGGAGATTCAGCCCCTCCGAGACCTAGCCTGGCTCCTCGCCGTAGCCGGCAGCCTGTGGCTCCTTTTCGATTTTCGTCAACTCTTTGCGCCCGTGCTGCTGGCATTCGTCGTCGCCTATGTCTGTGATCCCGTGATGCAGGCGGTGGCCACTAGGAGCGGGGTGCCTCGATGGATCTTCGCGCTGGTCCTGACGCTAACCCTCACTCTCGGGGTTGTGCTGCTCGTAACGTGGGTGGGTCCCTTATTGACGGAGCAAGTCCAGACCCTAGCCTCCAAAGTCCCGCAGTATGTCTCCACGGTAGAGAAACGGTACGGGGTCAAGATTGGCACTGTCAGTGAACACCTAGCGACCTTCGCTAAGGGGCTGAAAGCAAGTCCCGTGGAGACGCTCGCCCCGCTTTTTACGGGAACGAGTCAAGCCGTTGGGGTCTTGGGCACCATCCTCGCGGGCACCATGGAAATTCTCCTCTCGGCCCTCTTGTTACCCATCTTCTTCTTCTTGTTCGCCTGGCATTTTGATCGGTTGCGCCTCGACCTTGGCGCATTGATCGCGGATGGACGAGGGGCACGCGTTCACCGGACCCTGCATCGAATGGATCAGGCCGTGAGTGGTTTTGTGCGCGGACGCTTGCTGATTGCGCTCATCACGATGGTGGTATTTACAGTGGGGTGGAGCTGGGCAGAGGTGCCGTATGCCTTGCTGCTCGGGATCGTGACTGGCCTCTTGACGATTGTGCCATATCTCTCGCTCGCGGGATGGCCAATTGCCTTGCTCGTAAAGTATGTCGACGTAGTCTCGTCCAGCGGCACGCCGACCTGGACGGATGTCGTCATCTGGCCCAGCGTCGTCTTTGTTCTCGTCGCCGTCCTGGAGGGATGGGTCCTCACTCCGTGGATTCAAAGCCAAGCCATGGACATGAGTGCCCTCACGATCTTGCTGGCCGTGCTGGTCGGAGGGGCCGTCGGAGGGGTGCTGGGATTGATCTTGGCGATTCCGGTGACGGCGTGTGGGAAAATTGTGCTCGAAGAGTTTTGGGGACCCACGCGTCGGCTAATGGCCGTCCCCCATGAGACTAATCCTGAATGACACGGTCGTGTTGGGGACACCAACGCATTGCACCCACATGCAGTCAGGTTTCTTGTAGCCACTAATGGCCGACCGGCTAGCACCTGCGAAGCGCACCGCTCGCGCCAGATTCACTGTCACTCTCGCTGCTTAGTCCTCTTTCCGGCACGCCGGCAACGGGTTCACTTTCGAGTTTCCTCCTTGAAATGTGCATTGGCTCTCCTCTTCTCGTGAGAGAGCCAACTTCATTTCAAACAAAGGAGGAAACAAGATGGCTACCGACAACAACAAACCGAGTCACGCGCTTCGATGCGGCAATATCAAGGCCACGATCTGGCTGAATGAAAGCGAGAAGGGACCGTTCTTCGCAACGACCTGTTCTCGGCCGTTACGCTTGTCGCATTTACAATCGGTTAGGCTTATGCTTGTGCGAGTCCAAAAACAAATGTCTGAGAACACCGAATTGGGAAGCGCTGTATTATTTTTGGAGATCTTGGTCAGTACTGATTTATGTGCAGTTGAGTCTCCTAAGAGTGGCAACTACATCGAAGTGCCCCCGGGCACTCAGAAATCTCCGATGCAATCAGTGTGACAATATAGAGCGGAGTCATCTGCTGGTGGAGTCATGGGAGCAGTGCATCCGAACCTCATTGTAGGCATCGGCGGCTCAACTGGAGTGCTTAACGCCTATAAGGCACTCTTGGACGACCTGTCGTCTCATACAGGTATGGCTTTTGTCTTTGTTTCTCATCTTCTCCCCACCGCCAATAGTCAGTTAGCTCAAATTCTGTCGCGTCACACGAAAATGCCAGTACTGGTGGCCTCCACGGCGATGCAGATCCACGCGAATCACGTCTACATGAGTCCTCCGGACGCAGATCTTCTGATTGAGAGCCATACCTTCAAAGTCGTCTCCCCGCCCACTCGAAAGCACGCGCAGATAGATTTATTGTTTATGTCTTTAGCAGAGGCAATGGGGGCGCGTGCAATCGGCATTATCCTCGCTGGGTATGGTGGCGACGGTATTGAGGGATGCAAGCACATCAGGACCAAGGGAGGAACAACCTTTGCTCAGGATATGTCTCCCGATATAAACGGCATGCCTCTCAGTGCGCAGGTTTCAGCCTGTGTTGATTTCGTGCTGCCTCCTCAGAAAATCACTCTTGAGTTATCTAGAATCAGCCGCCGTTTTAGGCCGCTGCCAGTTTCAAAGAAAGCAGGAAAGGAACCAAAGTTAACACTACCTTTCGATCCCCAGATCTTTCTCGCCAAGATCGGCGCAGGACACACGATTATCAACTACCGGAAGAATCAGCAAGTGTTCTCGCAAGGCGACGCGGTCAACGACATCTGTTTTATACAGCACGGCACGATTAAGCTCACGACCGTGTCCCCAAATGGCAAAG
>JAICVE010000044.1 GCA_025935475.1 Nitrospira sp.
CCCGCCGTTATTTTGCGATGTCACCGCACGGCCAGAAAATCACCGTTCGTATGGGACCTGCGCTTGAGACCATGCGCGTACTGAGCAGCGACTATGACCTCATTTTTATCGACGCCGACAAGCAAAACTATCTGAATTACTACCGGCGTGCGAAAGAGCTGCTCTCACCGAACGGCGTCATCGTCGTCGACAATGTGCTGTGGGATGGAGACGTGCTATTGGACCCCCCTCCCGATGAACGAACGGCCGCCATTCAAGAACTGAATCGGGCCGTTGTCTCGGACCCCGACGTGTCAACCGCGCTTCTCACGATCAGGGATGGCGTACTTCTGATACGCAGAAAGGTGTGACGGCGCCTCCATGTACTCAGTCGTTGTGTTTCAGGTCCACGTGGTGGTTGCGATTCGGGCGCTCGGCAAAGGGTTCTTCAGGTGATAGCTTGACCTCCTCCTCCTCATGGTGGATCGTAAGCCCGCCTCCAGTCTTGAGCCGATAGCTCGTCGTGTCCTGCCCGACATTGACTTCGAGCGTACGGCCTTGAAACATGAGATTGAAGCGGATGCAATGGAACACATCAGGGAGAGTCGGCCAGAAGCGGAGTTCTCCGCCGTAATCGCGTAATCCGGCAAATCCGTAGACGAAAACCATCCAGACACCCCCCATGGCGGCAATGTGACATCCGTCCTTGACGTTCCCTGCGACATCGCCGAGGTCCATCAGCGTCGCCACGCGTGCGTACTCCAGAGCCTTGCCCATCTCGCCCACTTCGGCCGCCATGATGCTTTGGATGCAGGCGGAAAGCGATGAGTCCCCCGTCGTAATCGGATCGTAGAAGGCGAAATTCCGTTGTTTCAAATCGGCAGAGAACTCGTGACCGAGCAGAAACATGGCCAGGACGAGGTCGGCCTGCTTGATGACCTGGTAGCGGTAGATCGTCAGGGGATGGAAATACAGAAGCAGTGGATATTTGTCGGCCGGTGTCCGGTCGAAATCCCAGCGCTCTTGTTCCAGGAACTGTTCGTCCTGGGGCGTGATCTGGAGTCGCTGATCATAAGGGATGTACATGCGATCGGCGGCCTGCTTCCATTCCGCCACCTCGGAGAGGTCGAGCCGTGTCTTATGCACTAACGCGGTAAAGAGGTCGGGACGCCGGTCACGCACGCGCTCCACCGTCTCGGCCGCGAAGCGGAGGTTCTCCTTCGCCATGAGGTTCGTATAGACATTATTGTCGACGACTGTGTTGTATTCGTCGGGACCGGTCACGCAGAGGAGGCAAAACTGACCGTCCTTTCTTGATGAATAAAAGCCGAGTGACCGCCAAAGCCGCGCTGTCTCCACCAGCATCTCGACGCCTTCGTCGAAGAGGAATTCGTCCTCCTCCGTCGCCTGGATGTACCTTTTCAACGCATACATGATGTCTGCGTTGATGTGATACTGCGCGGTGCCCGCCGCGTAATATGCCGATGCCTCTTCGCCGTTGATCGTCCTCCAGGGATACATGGCCCCTTGCTGATTGAGTTGGCGCGCCCGTTCACGGGCCTTGTCCAACATCCCATGCCGGAACCTCAACAGATTTTTGGCGATGTGCGGTGCGGTGTAGGTCAAAAATGGCAACACGTAAATCTCCGTATCCCAGAAGTAATGGCCTTCGTAGGCGGCTCCGGTCAGTCCCTTTGCGGGCACGCCCGTGTTCTCCGCCCGTGCGCAGGCCTGGAGGACGTGAAAGAGATTGAATCGCAGGGCTTGCTGGACGGCCGTTGTCGAGGCTTTTGCTCGATCCGGATTGGTCATAATCTTGACGTCACTCCGCTGCCAGAAATCCTCCATGAACCGTTCCTGGCCGGCCAATAATGCGGTAAATCCTGTCGACACCGCGCGGTCGAGTGTGCGTTCCGCACGCGCACAGACTTCCTCAGGGGGTGCCGTGTGGCTCGTATGGTAGACGATGTACTTCGTGAGCGTGATCGGTTGTCCCGCTTCCGCATCGATGCTGGCCACCACTTGGCCGGCATCGGGGGTGTAGCTGGTTTTCCACGTCACGCGCAGTGAGGTGTGCAGCACATGGTCGATCGCACAGGCGAGAACGATTCCACTCTTGTTGGTGGCGTGGCACAGCACGATGCGCTGACCCTTTGCATAACTGAGCCGGTGATTCAGCACTTTCTCGTTGAACACCTTCGCTTGTCTCGGATCGTAATTGGCCCTCCTGGGGGCAGGCTCGTTGGCGATCATTTCCGAGGAAAGCACGACCGGTGCGGCGGCATTCAAGATCGTGATTTCATAGAAGATGGCCGCGACGTGACGGTGCTCAAACGACACGAGCCGGCGTGACTTGATCGAGACCCGTTTCCCGGCAGGCGTCTCATAGACGATCTCGCGATCGAGCGTCCCCGACTTCATGTTGAGGCGTCGGTCGAAGCTCCGCACATTGGCGTTTGGAAGCCAGAAGGGCTCGTCATCGACGTAGAGCTTGATGATCTTGCTATCCGTGACGTTGACGATCGTTTGACCGGTCGTTGCCAGGCCGTAGGCCTCCTCGGGATAGATGATGGGCCAAGTTTCGTAGAAGCCATTAATGAACGTGCCGTTCTGTCCGATGGGTCCCCCTTCTTCGAAGCATCCGCGCATGCCCAGATAGCCGTTTCCCAGGGCGAACATGGTTTCGCCCTGCTCAAGCAAGTCGGGCATGAAACGTTTTTCGGTCAGGTTCCATTCGTCGGGCGGGTAGATGTGCGGAGGCGGATGGAACCGAGGACGATGGATCATCTAGCGCACCTCACCATGAACGGTTCACTGCGGCGGAGAAAAAGATTCAAGTTTGTCCGGCAAGAGCTCGCTGAGATCCTCCACGACGACATCTGCGCCTTGTTCGCGAAGCGCATCGGCCTGGCGCCTCCGGTCCACGCCAATCACGAACCCGAATCCGCCTGCCTGCCCGGCCCGGACACCAGCCAATGCATCCTCGATGACGATGGCGCGGTGTGGTTCGACGGCCAGACGTTTCGCGGCTTCCCAGAACGCGTGTGGGGCCGGCTTTCCGGGAAGCCGGAGTCGATCGATGTCATGGCCGTCGATGCGGACGTCAAACAGAGGCGTCAAGCCGACGGCATCCAGGATTTCGGCACAATGATGGCTGGAGGACACGACGGCCAGTTTTAATCCTGCATGTTTAGCCAGGTGTAGGAACTCCACCGTTCCGGGATAGACGTCCACACCGGTCTCACGCAAGGCCGCCTCAAAATAGGTGTCTTTCCGATTGCCCAGTCCATAGAGGGTCTCTCGGTCGGCGCTGTCGCTGGGATCACCAAGAGGAAGGCTCAACGCCCTCGACTTCAAGAAATCGCGTACGCCGTCCTGGCGCGGTTTCCCATCCAAATGCAATCGATAATCCTCTTCAAGGTCGAACGAGGTGAAGGTGGTTGCCGTTTGAGCGGCGACATGTGCCAGGTACGTGTCGAACAGCCGCTTCCACGCTTCGGCATGCAAACGAGCCGTTTTGGTAATGACCCCATCCAAGTCGCTTAACACGGCTTCATGTTCTGCAAGGTTCAGGGGGCCGATGGCTTTCGAGACGGGCGATCCGGGATTCGATGGCGGGCCGTTCATGCTTCCATCAAACGGAATCGAACACTCAAAAACACCTAGCAAAGTCCCGAGCGACATGGGACAACTCGAAAGGCCTACAGAGTGGAGTGACATTCAACGCGACTGCGGCGAGCAGGATCGTGTGCTCTTCCATGGATGCTGGCCCCAGGCCTCTTCGAGCACCGATCTCGAGCAGAATATGCTTGACCGTTACCGTGAAGGACGGTATGCCCTGGTCATGACGAGAGGTTCTCTGGCAATCGGATACGCGGCGATCGTCGTCGCCGCGGTGTTGTGGGGCGGGTCGATTGTCGCGCAGAAACTGGCGTTGAGCGGCTTTTCGGCCGTCGAAGCCTCGGTGCTGCGGGATATGGGCGGACTCGTGATCCTGATCATCACCTGGTGCTGGCAGGGCGGCTCGCTGGCTCCCTTAACGTCGGGGGACTATCGAACACTCGCACTCTTGGGCCTGGGAGTACTCGGAAATCATCTGTTGATCCTGATCGGTCTCAAGTACGTGAGCGGGGCGGTGGCAGGTGTCATCATCGGCTCTCTACCGGTCGTCACTGCCTTGTTGTCGGCGCTCTTCATCCAGGATGTCCCGCTACGAGCTGTGTGGGCGGGAAGCCTGCTATCGTTCTTCGGAGTGGGATTGGTGTCCGTGGTTGGTTTCAGTGCCGCAGGAGAAGAGCCTCTCTTGGGCGGGACGCTCGTGTTTCTCGGCGTCGCGAGTTGGGCGGCGTATACGATTGGCAGCCGGGCCATCATGGACCGCGTCCCGGCTCTCACCGTGAACTGGACGACACTTCTGGCCGCGACGCTGCTACAGGTCCCACTCCTTTGGACGGACCAAAAGGTCCTGCGCGCCGGCGTTGCCTCTGTTGCGCTATCCGACTGGCTTGCACTGGCCTATCTCGTCGTGTTTGCCACGGCCATCGCCCAACAAGCCTGGCTGTTTGGGGTCAAAGGCATCGGCCCGTCGCGCGCGTCGGTGTTCGGTAATCTCACGCCGGTCGCGGCGGTGTCGCTCTCCGCCCTCATCTTGAACGAAACGGTCGGGGTGATCGAGATCATCGGTGTTGTCTTCATCCTCTGCGGTGTGTGGGTCGTGCATCTCCAAACGTCGAGGCTCGCCGCATCGTAGGCTTGCCCACTCATCTCTCGCTCTCCAGCCGTTGATTCCAGTATGATAGCGCGCTTGATCGAGGAGGGTTCTCCGAGAATGAAACCGAATGAGCCGGAAGGGAGCGGGGTGCTCGAACGACGGATTCAAGAAGTCACGCAGGCCAACCGGAAGTTCTACGAAGCGTTCGAAAGTCTCGACATCGCGAAGATGGACGAAGTCTGGGCGCATCTCGATTATGTCACTTGCGTGCACCCGGGCTGGTCACTCCGCTCGGAGTGGCCCGCGGTGCGCGATTCCTGGGTCTTGATCTTCAACAACACCTTTTCGATGTCGTTTGAACTGACAGAGTCCATTATTCAGGTCGCGGGGGACATGGCCTGGGTGATCTGTATGGAAAATATTACCAGCCAGCAAGCCGACGAGCCGCAGCAAACTCGGGTGCTGGCCACCAATCTCTTCGAGCGCATTGGGGACGAGTGGTTGATGATCCATCACCACGGCAGCCCGATCATGGGGTGAACGACGCAATGGATAACGAGCGTTAGGTGTTCACGCCGCCGGGATGGGAGGCAGGGCAAGTGTGTTCCGAGAGATGGTGTGGACGCCGGTCTTAGGACTTTGATGCTGGCCCGGTTGGCGCTTCGATGATGGACACGGTCTTGGACCATTCGGAGGCGATAGGGTCACGTTGCTCCATGGTGAGGCCGGCATAGTGGTTAAACATCTGCTGGCCCTTGCGGCGACGCCAGGTGAGGAAGCTCAGGAAATGCTCTTTGCACACATGCTGAGTGCCGGCGGGCGAATAGACCCTCGCCTGACAGCCTTCGATCATACAGGTCAAATCGTTCATGATGGCGACTCCTACTAGGAGCCAGTATGCAGGACCTGCGACGCGATTTTCAACCTTGAGAGAGGCGTCGACGATCTTCGTCTCGATCGTCACAATCTGCGTGGTGTTCCTTGCCTTCTCGAGCTGCGTTTCGTCTTCGCGGGAAGGGTTGCCGCCCGGGAGTCCGTTCACCGATCAGATTGAATTGGAAAAGCCCAGTCTGCCGGACGGAACGGCGGTGGGTGACATCACGAGTCATTCTGCCGAGCTGTGGCTCAAAACCCAGGGGCCGAAACGCATTCAAGTTGAATGGGCGTCCGTTGAAGCGTGGAAACGGATCTCCGCGATGGCCTCCGTCCAATCGCCCGCGGCTCGAACGCCGCCGGTGCTCACAGGCCCTGAGACCGATTTCACGCTGACAGTGTCCCTTGAACACGTCTCGCCGGGCATTCGATACCGCTACTCCGTCCTCGCGGAGGATCCGGATCAACGGGAGCGGGCATCCCGACCGCATGTTGCCTCGCAGGGCGAATTCACGACCCTGCCGGATCCTGACACTTCTGCGCCGGTCACGTTCGCTTGGAGCGGGGATTTAGGCGGGCAGGAACGCTGCCGTCAGGGTGAGGCGGGCTACCCGATCTTCGACACCATTCGCGGACAGAGGCCTGATTTCTTCATTTTTCTCGGCGATACCATCTATGCCGACGGCGTTTGCCTGTCGCCGCCGAATGAGCCTGGGTCGAATGCTATCGCCACTACGTTGTCGGAGTATCGCGCCAAGCATGATTACCAGCGGGGAGCTCCCGCGTTGCGACGGTTCTTGGAATCGGTGCCGGTGTATGTCACGTGGGACGATCACGAAGTGAAGAATAACTTTGCTGGGCCGTTCGAGACGCAAATGGCTGCCGGCCGGCAAGCCTTTCGCGAGTACTGGCCCATCCATACCAACGGTTCAGATCCGCACCGATTGTACCGAACGATTCGGTACGGAGCGGATCTGGAAATGTTCCTGCTTGATACCCGGCAGTACCGCAGCCGCAATGCCGACCCTGATGGACCGGCCAAGACGATGCTGGGTGCCGCACAACTGCAGTGGTTGCTCGAGGGTTTGGCGGCGTCCACGGCGACATGGAAGGTTGTCGTCACAAGCGTCCCCTTGTCCGTTCCAAAGGGAGGCGGGCCCGCCGTGCCTGGCTATGACGGCTGGGCGGGCGGGTCGGATGGCACCGGGTTTGAGCGGGAACGGCAGGTGATTGTCGAGGCCATTCTCGAAAAACGGCTCTCCAATGTCGTTTTTCTGGGCGGGGACATCCATTGGGTTCAAGCCAACGTCTATGATCCCAATCGAGACGGCACGCCGGATTTTTACGAGTTCATCAGCGGGCCCCTGTCGGCGAAACCAGGCCGTTTGACGGCTCCAAGCCCTACGTTGCATCCAACGACGTTGATCAATGAAGAAGGGTATGACAACTTTGGGCTCGTGCGCGTGACCAACCAAGAGTTCGCCGTGTCGATCATCGACGGAGCCGGCAAGACACGATTCTTCTATCGGATCCTTGCACGGAAGGGATAGCGGGCATCGTCGCCTCTTGCATTCTTGGTTGCCCACCGGGTACCGTACCTCCTTTCCAGGTTGCTACACAGCCCACTCGGCTTCGTCTCGCATCGCCGCAACGCATGTGAAACAGAGATGAGAATCCGGCGTCGCCACAAAGGCGGGGAGGGACGGTGACATCAGTCTGTTTCAGAAGGGATCCGCATGTTGTTACAAGTGATGTCCATCGTCGGTGCCTTGATGGTTCTTGCCGCGTATGGACTCAATCAAGGAGGAATCTGGCGGGAACTTCATGCCGGATACTTGACCCTGAACATTCTCGGTTCGCTGATGCTGGGCGTGGTTGCCATTGTCGACCAACGGGCAGGGTTTATTTTGTTGGAGTTCGCGTGGGCCGGCTTGGGATTGATCGGGGTGGCACGCGCCATTCGATCGAAACAATAGCACTAGACACACTCAATGAAGGAGTACCGTCATGGCAGGGTTGATGTCGGCAGAAGAAATCTTTGAGAAGGCACAAACCGCAGCAGTCGCGGCGACGAGTCCGGACGAAAAGGCTCTGCAGATCGATTATCCGGCGTTGCGGGAAAAGATCCGCGCCGCCCTGGCCGATCGCAAGGTGGCCCTGTGTCACGTCAATACATTCCTGCCGGAGGGCTATGAAGAGCAGGGCCGGTTCAACATGCTGCTGCTGACTGCCGGCAACGTGCTCTTCGACATGGTGATCGGCGACTCGTATTTCCGGTACGACATCGTCTCGGTCGGTCAGCTCGACAAGGTGCAGGTGATCGACGCCATGTGGGACAACAAGGAAAAGCGGAGAGAAGAGCCCTTTCTCAGTTTACGCCTCATGCACGGTGAAGAGGTGCATCTGCTGCTGGCGCTTGATGACCAGGAACGCGCGAGCCTGCTCGATTTTGCTCGAGCCGTGTCTGCAGCACGCAATCCGGAACGCGCCTAGCGGTCGACTACGAGGAGACTGTCTGGCGGAAGGGAAGGGGCTGAACGGTGGCCTCGTAATGGGCTCCGTCCGCTTCGATGGTTAAAGTCGTCCCGGCCGCGCTGAAATCCCGAAAGGTAAATCCAAATGCACTCGGCGCCTTGCGCGCCGGCGACAGGGTCGCGCTGCTCACCCATCCGACTTCCCGAGTCCCTGTGAACAGCTTTGCGCCTTTCGGCGGCACGACCGACCCTTTCACGATCAGGCCGACGAGGTGCCGGCGCACCGAGCCGTAGGTATCCATGCGCGCGACCACCTCCTGCCCAGGATAGCAGCCCTTGCTCAAACTGAAGGCCTTCTCTTGGAGATTGGCCTCCGGCGGCACGATCTCTTCATTCAAGTCGGGTCCGGCCTTGGCGATGCCGGCTTCTATGCGAAGGGCTTCACACGCCTGACTCCCCACCGGCGTAATCCCATGTGGCGCGCCGGCCTCCAGAAGCCGCTCCCACGCCGGGATCAGGCCGTCGGAGGGAATCAAGATTTCATAATCACGCTCGCCGGTTTCTTCGGTGCGAATGACCAGGGCGGTATGACCGCCGATGCCGGCAGAGATGAAGGTTACCGGCTTCAGCTCGCCCACGTCCGTGCCGAACGCCACCTTCATGGCCGCCGTGGCTTTGGGGCCGCTGACCAGCAACAGTCCCCAGCTCTCCCGGCAGTTCTCCATTTTAGCTTTGGTGCCGTAAAGCAGAAATTTCCTCAGCGCGGTATGGGTTTGATCGCCGATCTCACCCACGTCCTCCAGCATAATGGCATCGGGCTGCATGTAGCAGCGGAAGTAGGTCAACATTTTCCCTTTATGGGTCAATAAACTCGAGTACCGCCCCTGGCCGGGCTGCAGGGAAAGGAGATCATTGCTGATCACGCTTTGGAGCCACTTCACCCGATCATCGCCGGTCACGCGAAGTTTGCCCCGATGTGAGAGGTCGGCGATGCCGACGGCTTCGCGGACGGCGCGATATTCCGCGAGCATATCTCCATAGTGCAGCGGGACCTGCCAGTCGGTGACCACTTCGAACGTGGCCTGTAACTTCACGTGGTGATCATGGAGGCGGGATTGTTTCATAGTCATTTCTTGATCGAGTCGCCCAGCGCTCACGATGCTGGGCGGGACATGATCCCCTCGACCAGATCCTTCGTTCGCATCGAAAACTCATTCCTGGAGACGATTTTTGTGACGCCCATGGACTTGGCTCGATTCCAGGTGTCGACCTCTTCGTGGTTGGCGAAGGCCAGGATCGGCAGGTCATGAAATTGCGGGTTGGCTCGAAGGGTCTTCAGGGCCTGGAACGCGTTCAAGGTTTCATCGTTCATATTGAGGATGACGGCAACAGGGTGTGCGGCGGACGCTTTGAGGGCGATCTCGTCCTGAGATCGAGCCCGCTCGAGTGTGTAGCCGTTCGGCAGCAGCGCATCTCGAACCTTCGTATAGAAAAAGATGTCGGTCACGGCCACGAGCACGGTCTTTGGGCCTGCACCCTTTAGATGGTTTTTCTCAGAATCCGTGGTCATGGGTGGATAGCACTCATCTGATTTCAATTCAGCATGCTGACGAGTCGGCCAAGCGACCGCTTTGCCAGCACGTAGTCAGGATTCAACGCCAGGGCCTGCTTATACGAGGCGATGGCTTCCGTCCAATCTCCCTTTTTCTCGTACACCCTGCCGAGATTCAGATGAGGAAATGCCGGGCTCTCGTATCGCTTGGCGTGCATGGCCTTTTGGAACCAGGGGATCGCCTCGTCGAGTTCGCCTTTCTCGATCAAATAGGCGCCGATGTCGTTGTAGGGATTGCCGAATTCGGGGTCGCGCGCAATGGCGCGATGGTATTCCTCGATCGCGTCGTTGAGGCGGCCCATGAAACTATAGGTCCAACCCAGAAAGGTATGAGCTTCCGCGGTCGGATGGGCGGCGAGTGACTGTCTGTAGAGAGAAACAGCCTCCTCCAATTCGCCTTTCATTTGCTGTTGATAGGCCTGTTGGAAGAGCTCCCACGCCTCGCGCTTGTCTTCTTCGCGGCCCTCGCCTTGGACTAGAAAATCTTGGACATCCATAAAAACGGCTTCTGAAAAAGCTTCCCGTCTCACTGCCAGAGATTATAGCTTATTCGTTCTTGAGCTTTTTCTTGATCAGGTCGGCGCCATACCGGCCGGACAAGAGCATGGACCCGAAGGCGGGCCCCATACGCGGCGTCCCATGCACAGCGGCAACGGCCAAGCCGATTACGAAACAATTGGGATACACCTCGCCGGTGTGATCCATGACATCTGCTTCGGAGCGGGAGACCCACATGGCGCCGTTGCCCGGTACCTCGGTGTACAGGTTCCGCCGGTGTAGCAGGTTCACGACAACCGCGTCGTGCCCCGTCGCATCGACCACGATCTTGCTCTCAAGCCCAATCGGATCCACGTGAATGATATCGTGGCCGGCCATCTCGGCGGTGGTATTGTTGACAACGACGCCTTCGAGGACTCCTTCACGGCGGAGGATCAGATCGACAACCCGCGTCAAATTGAGCACTCTCGCCCCGGCCGCGTAGGCGGCGGCGATGAGCGCACCGGTGGCGTGCGGCGGATCGACGATGTACATGCCCTCGCAGTCTTTGACTTTCTTGCAAGGCACGCTGATTTCCTCGAGAATTTTATGAGCCGGTGCGCAAATGGTGGCCTTATTCATGAGATAGCCGCCATGCCAGAAGCCCCCGCCGAGCGCGAGGCTTTGCTCAACGATCACGGTGCGGAAGCCCATGTCGGCCACGTCGCGGGCGCAAATGAGACCTGAGGGGCCGGCGCCTACGATGATCACATCGCTTTCGATCAGCTGATCGAATTCCTTGTAGTATTCGCGCGCAATTTGCCTGGTGATATCGCGCTCGCGCAAGGGGGCAGGTTTTGGTTTTCCCATGGGAATCACTCCTCAGCGAATGCTCGAACACGCGCTTCCGCATCCGCCTGACCGGCTAACGATAGATTTCTGAGCCTGTGCGTTTGAACTCTTCCGCCTTTTCCTTCATGCCGATTTGGATCGCCTGCTGCTCGCTCACCTGTTTGCTGGCGGCATATTCGCGCACGTCCTGCGTAATTTTCATGGAGCAAAAGTGCGGTCCGCACATGCTGCAGAAGTGCGAAACCTTGGCCGCATTGTCGGGCAGCGTTTCGTCGTGAAAATCTTTGGCTGTGTCAGGGTCGAGCGAGAGGTTGAACTGGTCCTCCCAGCGGAATTCGAACCGCGCTTTGGAAAGCGCATTGTCTCTGATCTGCGCGCCCGGGTGACCCTTAGCGAGGTCCGCGGCATGCGCGGCAATTTTATAGGTGATCACACCCGCCTTCACGTCTTCACGGTCCGGCAGACCAAGATGCTCTTTGGGCGTGACGTAACAGAGCATGGCGCACCCGTACCAGCCGATCATCGCCGCCCCAATCCCTGAGGTGATGTGATCGTACCCTGGAGCAATATCGGTCGTGAGCGGCCCTAGGGTGTAGAACGGCGCTTCATGGCATTCCTTGAGCTGTTTCTCCATGTTGACCTGAATCATATGCATCGGCACATGGCCGGGCCCCTCGATCATGACCTGGACGTCGTGCGCCCAGGCACGCTTGGTCAGCTCACCCAGGGTTTCGAGCTCGGCAAACTGGGCTTCGTCGTTCGCGTCTGCGATCGAGCCGGGCCGCAGGCCGTCGCCCAAGCTGAACGACACGTCGTAGGCTTTCATGATCTCGCAAATCTCTTCGAAGTGCGTATAAGCGAAGTTCTCCTGGTGGTGCGCGAGGCACCACTTGGCATGGATCGATCCGCCGCGAGAGACGATCCCAGTCATGCGGTTGGCCGTCATCGGCACATAGGCCAGGCGGACTCCCGCATGGATCGTGAAGTAATCGACGCCCTGCTCGGCCTGTTCGATCAACGTGTCCTGATAGATCTCCCAGGTGAGTTCCTCGGCCTTGCCGCCGACTTTTTCGAGCGCCTGATAGATCGGCACCGTGCCGATGGGCACCGGCGAGTTGCGGATGATCCATTCCCGGGTTTCATGAATATTCTTCCCGGTCGAGAGGTCCATGACCGTGTCGGCGCCCCAGCGCTCGGCGAGCCCGAGCTTGTCGACCTCCTCCTGCAGCGACGAGGTCGTGGGGGAGTTGCCGATGTTCGCGTTGATCTTCACGAGGAAGTTGCGGCCGATGATCATCGGCTCGCTCTCGGGGTGGTTGATGTTCGCGGGGAGGATCGCGCGTCCGCGAGCGATCTCGTCGCGGACGAATTCGGGAGCGACGTTCTCGCGGATCG
>JAICVE010000001.1 GCA_025935475.1 Nitrospira sp.
ATAGCGTGAGCGCAGTGTGGAGGGCCATCGGCGTATACTGTCCTGCGCCGTACAGAAATTGCTCCCTGTAGAGATAGCCAAGAAACGCCATGAACGCCAGTAGCATGGCACCCAACGTACAGCCGTCCGACAGCGCCTCATGACGAGTAACCGCACCGACCTTAAGAAGAAGCGCGACGCCGAGAAGGAGAAAGCAGATGGCGGTGTTGATGCCCATGCGGCCGGGGATCCACGGGCCAACGGTCTCAAGCGGCTCATGAAATAGCCATTGATCGATTCCGAAGAAGTTCAGTCCCAGCAGATACTCAAGGCCGGTTGTCAGACCCACGCCAGCGGCAACGGCAGCGGATCCAGCGGCCGCGAGCCGAAGAATCCTCGATCCTGGCTTAAGAGAGGCACTCAACAATGCGATGCCGATCAGCATGAAGGCCACCGCGGTATTCGGCATCATGGGAATCAAGCCGGGAGCAAGACTCTTGAGGTCGGAGCGGGCGACAGCCCAGCCATAGAGGACAAGGCTACCCACTTCAAGCGACAGAAGGCCTGCCAGTGGAGAGAGCGGGTGGACAAAACGCGAACGAAGTGCCGTCAAGAGAGTCACAGCCACTCCGCAGTAGGGGGTGGCGAAGAATGAAAGGAATGGGCGAAGATGTCAAGCCAGACACAGGCTTACATAACCGTCGATTCCTCGTCGATTTCGGCGGCAGGAAACGACTATTTCATGCCAGGGGCACACACATGCCACCCCAAACCAAGGAGCCAATCATGAAATACCTTTGCCTTGTCTACGTCGAAGAGCACGTGCTCAACGGGTTGCCGAAGCCCGAGCGGCAATCACTCTCCGACGAATCCATGGCCTTCTGTAATGACCTGCAGCAAAAGGGACAGCTCATTGCCGCATCGCCTCTCCATCCGGTCGAAACTGCCACGACCGTCAGAGTCCGGGCTGGAAAAACCGCGACGACCGACGGCCCATTTGCTGAAACCAAAGAGCAGCTCGGCGGATTTCTCGCTATCGACGTCCGAGACCTGAACGACGCCATCCGAATCGCCACTCATTTCCCCGCCGCCCGCATTGGAAGCATTGAAGTACGGCCGATGAAGGAACTCGGCTGCGCCGAATGAAGCCAGGGACACGGCGCGTCTTGGCGCGCCGGGGTGGGAGGGTGAGAAAGCAAAGGAGTTGCTTGGCAGCTTGGGGTGGGGGGGTGAGATCGGCCAAACGCCTGTTCCGACAGGCGGCAGAGTGAGAATCCAGCAATGACACAGACTGACGATGACGCGCGAGCCCAGGTTGACGAGGCATACCGGACGGAATCCCGCCGGGTGCTGGCCACCTTGATCCGACTCCTCCGCGATTTCGACCTCGCGGAGGAAGCGCTGCACGAGGCCTTCGCCGCCGCCTTGGTACAGTGGCCTCGTGAAGGCGTGCCCGTGAATGCCCGTGCATGGCTCGTATCGGCCGGGCGGTTCAAAGCCATCGATGCCATGAGGCGACGCGCGCGCTACGACGAGACGCTGGGTGCATTTGCCAAGGAGATGGATGTCGCTGCCGAGGAGCCTCTCGAGCCCGAGGGCCACGACATTGACGACGACCGCTTACGGCTGATCTTTACCTGTTGCCATCCGGCGCTCGCTCCGGAGGCCCAGATCGCCATGACGTTGCGGGAAGTCTGCGGCCTGACGACCGAGGAAATCGCCCGCGCGTTTCTCACGAAGCCTGCGACCATCGCCCAACGGATCGTACGCGCGAAATCCAAGATTCGCGACGCGCGCATCCCCTATGAAGTTCCCGTTTCCTCGGACCTGCCGGCGCGGCTGGATGCGGTACTGCGGGTCATTTATCTCGTCTTCAACGAAGGATATTCAGCGTCTTCGGGCGAATCCCTGACGCGCGCCGAGCTCTCGGGTGAAGCGATCCGTCTCGGCCGCCTGCTGCTGAACCTGCTGCCAGACCCGGAAACGACCGGCTTGCTTGCGCTGATGCTCTTGCAGGAATCGCGGCGGGCCGCGCGCACGTCGCCGGACGGAGACCTCATTCTCCTGGAAGATCAGGACCGCTCGCTGTGGGATCGCAGTCAGATCGCCGAAGGGGTCGCCTTGGTCGAGCAGGCGCTGTCCTCAGGGCGCTTCGGAGCCTATACCCTCCAGGCAGGAATCGCCGCAGTCCATGCCGAAGCGCCTGACTCGGCCAACACGGATTGGGCTCAGATCGTCGGACTCTATGATGTGCTGCTGCGCGTAAACTCGTCGACAGTGGTGGAATTGAATCGGGCCGTTGCGGTGGCCATGCGTGACGGTCCCCTCGCAGGGCTTCATCTCATCGAAGCCATTCTGCATCGCGGCGAACTGACGGAGTACCACTTGGCCCATTCGGCCCGCGCCGAACTCTGTCGTCGATTGGGACGAACTCAAGAGGCCCGCCAAGCCTACGAACGGGCGCTCGCCCTCACTCGCCAGGAGCCGGAACGACGGTTTCTGGAGCGACGGCTCAGCACACTGGGGGGTTGAGCAGCCGTGCGAGCCGGTCAATTCGCCGATATAACTCTCAGACTCCGCCCATCCGAAAGTCCTGAAATATTCGTGGCTTGTCACACATCAGACTCCCTGTCGATTTCGGCCATCAGAGACGACTATGTTATGTGAGGACACACAATCCGATCCTACGCAGGATTCTGGCCAATGAAGAGGCTCTGATGAAATATATGTTGCTCGTGTATCACGATGAACAGCACTTTGCTGCGCTCGGGGAGGCCACGCATGCCGCGATGCTGGAGGAGTCCATCCGGCTAGCTCATGAGATCACCTCAGGGACACAGTACCTCGCGGCGCCGTTACAACCGACATCCACGGCGACATGCGTCCGTGTCCGAGACAACAAACCCATGGTGACCGACGGTCCCTATGCGGAAACGCACGAACAACTGGCGGGCTACTTTCTCATTGACGCAAAGAACCTCGATGTGGCCATCAGCATCGCCGCAAGGGTGCCGGGCGCCCGTATCGGGACGATCGAGATTCGTCCGATCAGAGACGTCCGCGGCTTACCGACAGCGTCGTAACGGGAAGGACACATCGTTGGAAGGGTCCGTAATGACCGCAGCGTTTCAGAAAACCTATGAGGGCTGATCACGCAAGAGGCACACTCATGAACTCAAAACACATGCTCTGGGTCTCATATATCATGAGCACACTTCCGGTGTTGATGCTGCTGTTCAGCGGCATCATGAAACTGATCAAGCCGCCGTCGGTGATGGAAGGATTCGCGCACCTTGGGTATGACGAGAGTGTGGCGCTTGGTCTTGGCGTCGTCGAGCTGCTTGCGACACTCCTCTACATCATCCCTCGCACTTCTGTGCTTGGGGCTATTCTGTTGACCGGCTACTTGGGCGGTGCGACGGCGACTCATCTGCGTATCGGCGAGCCATTCCACATGGCCATTCTGCTCGGGGTGTTTGTGTGGGGCGGACTGTATCTCCGGGATGAGCGGCTACGCCTGCTCATCCCGCTCCGGACATCATAGTGCCTCCCCCTAGGTGTTGTGCCAGGTGCGGAAGCGGGATCTGATTTGTTTCACTGGACAGTCTGTCGATTTTTCCAAGAACGTTCGACGAAGAAAACAGAGACGAGTTTTCATCGTATCGAGCCGAGACAAAGGAGGATCTTGTATGCGTTTCATGATTATCGTCAAAGCCAGCAAAGACTCGGAAGCGGGCGTCATGCCCAGCGAGAAACTCCTGTCCGAAATGGGAAAATTCAACGAAGAATTGGCCAACGCGGGTGTCTTGCTGGCCGCCGACGGTTTACATCCCACGTCGAAAGGGGTGCGCGTCAAGTTTTCCGGGAACAAGCGCACGGTCGTCGACGGGCCGTTCACGGAAACAAAGGATTTGATCGCTGGCTTTTGGCTCTGGAAGGTGAAGTCCAAAGAAGAGGCCATCGAATGGGTGAAGCACTGTCCGAATCCGCACAACGAAGATAGCGAGATCGAGATCCGGAGGTGTTCGAAGCCGAAGATTTCGGCGAAGAGTTTACTCCGGAGCTTCGAGCGCAGGAAGAGCGGGTTCGGACGCAGGCTGCGAAAATACAATAGAGCACCCCCGCCGTGCGGGGAAAGGAGGCAGCGATGCAACTACAACCCTATCTATTCTTTGAAGGCCGTTGTGAGGAAGCGGCTCAGTTCTACGAGAAGGCGGTCGGCGCAAAAGTCGGCAGGCTCATCCGCTTCAAGGATAGTCCAGATCCGAGCCTCTGTGGCTCCGCGGACTCAAATAAGGTTATGCACATGACCATGCAAATCGGTGATCAGACGATCATGGCATCAGATGGGCAATGCCAGGGGACGCAGACCTACCAAGGGTTTGCCCTCTCACTCACCGTGAAGAGCGAAGTCGAGGCCGACCGGCGGTTCAATGCATTGGCTGAGGGCGGGCAAGTGAGCCAACCGTTAACGAAGACGTTTTTTTCACCCCGCTTCGGCATGGTGACCGATCGTTTTGGAGTGTCCTGGATGATTCATGCGACTCCCTAATGTGCCAGGTTTCTTCATCACGAGGAGACGTGCTTTCCGATCGACAACCGGCTGCCCGCTCTGGAAGCCAGAGGGCAGCCAATATCCTAGAAGGAGGTCATGATGCGTTTGACAATCGGTGCACTCACCTGTCTGTGTCTTATCCTCTCGGTATCCACCGTGCCGGCAAAAGAAAAGAAGCACGATAAACACATGGATCAACAGGCGATGATGGAGCTCTGGAAGCAGATGGCCGTGCCCGGCGAGCCGCACAAATTGTTTGCATCCCTCGCGGGCAGCTGGACCACCACGACCAAGGAGTGGATGGAACCGGGCAAGCCGCCGACGGAAGCCACCGGCACGGCCGAAATGAAGATGCTGCTCGACGGACGTTTCCTCTATCAGGAATACAACGGCCAGATGATGGGCCAACCATTTTCTGGGATCGGCATCGATGCCTACGACAACATGACGAAGAAATACCGGACGATCTGGATGGATTCGATGGGCACCGGCTTCTTTATCATGGAAGGAACGGCGAGCGCCGATGGGAAGACCATCACGCTCCACGGCTCGCACCCGGAGCCGAACGGAGGCAAGATGACGCATCGTGCCGTCTGGAAGATCGTGGACAACAACAGCCAGACGTTCGACATGTACGGAGCGCACAAGGGCGATAAAGAAACAAAGATGATGGAAATCGTCTATACCCGGAAGCCGTAACCCTCCGGCGCTTGTCGTTGGGCCGGGCCCACGCCGGCCCAACATTGACCCTGCGCGCACGAACGTGTTTGACTACCCGCCCACACTAGAGCAAACGGAGGCACCTATGGCACGCGCGATGAGCCTCATGATCTTGGCCATTCTCTTGGTCGTGAGTAGCGGTTGCAGTTACCTGTTCTATCCACGCGCAGGTGACTATGCCTCGCAGGCAAAGGGCGCCACCGGCGTCGACACCATGATCAATCTGACGACGATGATGGAAGCAACCGCCGCCAAGGCGAAGGGCGGGAAAGGCAAGGATGCCGCGTTCGACGATTACCACAACCAATTGCATGCCCTCCTTGATTCCTACTGCGAAGTCACCAAAGAACAGGAAAAAACACCGGCGTATGATCTTGCCGTGACCCATAAAAAGGAGTTGATCACCATTTTCAAGCGCCTCTGGAAATTCAAAGACGATCAGCCGCAACGCGATCAACATCTCGACCTCTCGATTGCAGAGCTGAAAGAATTGCGCGAGACGTTGCAGACCATCAAGTAACGGTGGCGGCATCCGGGAGGCGACCATGGGGACCAACTTCGGGCATATCGAACTGATCACTCAGAACCTCGACAAGGCGAAAGACTTCTACCAGAAACTGTTCGGCTGGAAAGTCCGCGACCTGCCGGATATGCCCTATTCGCTCTTCAATGAGCAGCTCTCCCCGACGGGAGGCATGATGAAGAGTCCCGACGCGGGATCGGAATCGTTCTGGATTCCCTACATTGTGACGGATGACATCACCGGTGTGACAGAGAAAGCCCGAAGCCTCGGCGCGACCATTCATCGAGAAGTCATGGTCGCCGGTCAATACGGGTGGTTGAGCATCATCAATGATCCGACGGGGGCCACGTTCGGGCTGTGGCAACCGAAAATGGAACCGAAACCGGCGAGAAAAAAGTCTGTGGCCAGACGCGTCAAGAGCAGGCCGAAGCGGCGGCGGCGCTGAGGGGACCAGACTCGACGATCTCTGAAGGAGGCGACCAGATGGCTCGAGCAACGATGACCAGCACACCAGCGGCCAGCAAGGGGGCCGTGACCCTCTTAATAGCCACGCGAAAAGGCGCGTTCACACTGCGTAGCGACGCATCTCGACGGACATGGAAACTGTCTGCGCCGATGTTTCTCGGTCACATCGTGCACCATATGGTGCTGGACCCGCGCGATCGACGCACCATGCTGATGGCTGTCAGTACCGGCCATCTGGGACCGACAATCTACCGGTCGACGGATGGCGGAAAAACTTGGAAGGAGTCCTCGACGCCACCGGCCTTCCGAAAGGTGCCTGAAGGCGAATCTGGCCGAACAGTGAATCATGTCTTTTGGTTGACCCCCTGCCATGCGAACGAACCGGATTCGTGGTACGCCGGCACGTCGCCCCAGGGTCTGTTCCGCTCCGACAATGGCGGTGTGACCTGGGCCGCCTTCTCCTATATCAACGAAGACCCGCAGTACCTTGAGTGGATGGGCACTGTGCAGGACGGCACGCCCGACGGTCCCAAGCTGCATTCCATCATCGTCGACCCGCGCAATCCGAAGCACCTCTATTTTGCGATGTCCGGCGGCGGGGTCCACGAATCGGTGGACGGAGGCAAGACCTTTCTCCCGTTGATCAAAGGACTTGAGGTCGTCGAAGGGTTTGACCCCGCCACGGTGACGTTTCATGATCCACACTGTGTCCAATTGTGCCCCAGTAATCCTGATCGGTTGTATCAGCAGAACCATTGCGGGATTTATCGTCTCGATCGTCCGTCCAACCAATGGGTGCGCATCGGCAAGCACATGCCCAAGGCGATCGGCGACATCGGCTTTCCGATAGTGGTCCATCCCCGCAATGCGGATGTCGCCTGGGTGTTCCCGATGGACGGCTCGACCGTGTGGCCACGGGTCAGTCTCGGAGGAAAACCTGCCGCGTATGTGACGCGAAATGCCGGGAACACCTGGTCTCGTCTTGATAAGGGCTTTCCCAAAGCTGACGCCTGGTGGACGGTGAAACGCCAGGCCATGACCCGTGACGCCCATGACCCGGTCGGGCTCTATCTCGGAACAACCAGTGGCGAAATTTGGGCGAGCCGCACGGAAGGGCAGAGCTGGGTATGCATTGCCCGTCACTTGCCGGAAATTTATTCCGTGGAAGCCGCCATGTTGGCGCGATGAGAATTCATATCCCGAGTGCACTGCGGGCGTATACGAAACAGCAAAGCGAAGTGGAGGTCGAAGGATCGACGCTTGGAGAGGTGTTGTCCGAGCTGGACGTGCGCTACCCCGGCTTTCGTTTTCGCATTGTGACCGAACAGGACAGGATCAGACCGCATATCAGAATTTTCGTCAACGACGAACAGGCCCAAGAACTGTTGACTCCATTAAATGGGGAAGCCCGAATGTACATTGTCTGCGCCTTGAGCGGAGGCTGACGCAATCGAATCCATACCATGACGAAACAAGATTCGCAGCAGATCATCGAAGATCAACGCCAAGACTGGAACCGCGTCGCCGGTGCCTGGGAGAAGTGGGACCGCCTCTTCGAGGAGCAAGCTGGCTATCTCAATCATCGGTTGGTCGCCGATGCCCGACTTCGGCAGGGTCACGCGGTACTCGATGTGGGCTCCGGGACCGGCTATCCGGCGATTCTTGCGGCTCAGACTGTCGGAGCTTCGGGCTCGGTGACCGGGATCGACCTCGCAGGTGAGATGTTGGCGGTCGCTCAACGAAAGGCGAAGCGGCTCGGCCTTCTAAACGTGACATTCCGTACTGGCGACGCGACGACCTTGCCGTTCGAAACGGCGTCATTCGATGCAGTCATCAGTCGCTTTTGCTTGATGTTCCTCCCCGATGTTCCCAAAGCCTCCACGGAAATTGCGCGAGTGTTGAAGCCGAACCGATGGTTCGCCGTTATGGTCTGGACATCCCCAGAACGGAATCCTCGGATTGGTCTGTCGATGGCGGCGATGAAGCAGGTATTCGATCTGCCTCCACCCGACCCGACGGCTCCCGGCATCTTTCGTCTTGCCAAACCCGGTGAATTGGCCGGCATGCTCCAGGAGGCTGGACTCGTCGACATCACTGAGCAGGAGTTTCTTGCTGAATGGTCTTACGAGTCGCCCGAGCACTACTACTCCACGATGATGGAGATCGCCGCGCCGGTCCAAAATCTGATGGCGGGGTGTTCCGACTCGCAGCGGCAAGAGGTGAAGCGGCTCATAATCGAAGCGGCCTCGGCGTATCGTCAGGATGACCGGATCACCTTTCCTATTGCCGTACGGGTGGTGGCCGGACGGAAACCGGCGTAGTGAGGCTGGCGCTGGACTCTTCGAGGAGTCATTTTGCGAGCCACGTCAGAGGGATTCAAAGAGTTCGTCCTGGACCAACTTGCCCAACTCAATGGTCTGAGTTGCCGTGCCATGTTCGGCGGCTATGGACTGGCGCTTCAGGGAAGGTTCTTCGGCATCATTCACAAAGGCCGCCTCTATTTCAGGACCGATCCGTCCACCGCTCCCCGTTATCGCGTGCATCACATGAAACCCTTCGCGCCCAACACCCGTCAGACGCTCAAGAATTACTATGAGGTGCCGGTCAACATTGTCGAATCCGCCGACACTCTCGTGGAGTGGGCCCTGGCAGCGGCCAACCGTTAGCACGATCTCGCTTCATCCTCGCACCATCGGCCAGGCCCGACTATAATGAGCCTGGTCTCCCTCACATTGGGCGAGAGGACGTCTATCGACCATGACGCCGTCTTTCTTTCTGATCGTCGCTGTCGTCAGCCTATCCATCTGCTCGACACCACATGACGCCGTAGCCGGGGAACCCGCAGATCCGGTAAGTTTATGGCACTCGGCTCCGACAACCGATCAGTCTTCCGCCCAACGGAGGCCGTGGGTGATCCGAGAGCGAGACATCATTCTGGACGTGCAGTTGTTGCAGGTCCTCAAGGATGCGGCCGCGCGGCCGCATCCGCGCATGACCGTCGAATTTTTCGACGCGAATCGCCATGAACTGGACATCACTTCCACGGTGTCACGCTTTAATGATACGGCCGTGCTCCGCGGATCGTTCAAGCCGCCGTCTCGAGGTGACTTCACCTTGGTCGCTACAGGAAATCTCTTGGTCGGGAGCCTGCAAGTGGGAGACCGTTTTTATAAAACGGAGCATGTCGGCAACGGCAGGCTTAAGCTTCTGGAAGTGGATCCGCGCAAAATGCCACCAGAGTGAGGCGTGCACCTCGCTTCCCGAAACGTCGCACAAGCCTGCGACTCTGGCCGAGGTCCCGGGGGTTGGGAACCATGCACCCCCTGTGGGACAATGTCCCATGGACCGGCAGATCTGGAGCATCGGCCATTCGACGAAACCCATCGACGAATTCTTGGCGCTGCTGCAATCCCACGGCATCAGACGGCTTGTCGACGTGCGAACGGTTCCGCGTTCCACCCACAATCCGCAGTTTGAGTCGGATGCGCTGGCTCAGCATCTGAAAGATGCGAACATCACGTATGTCCACCAGGCTGGCCTGGGCGGGCTGCGAAAGCCCAGGAAAGATTCCATCAATGCCGGCTGGAAGAACACAAGCTTCCGCGGCTATGCCGACTATATGCAAACCGAGCCGTTTCTCGCTGCCCTCGAGACGCTCATGACGGAGAGTCGGAGCACTCCGTCGGCCATCATGTGTGCGGAGGCAGTGCCTTGGCGCTGCCATCGATCGTTGATTGCTGATGCCCTTGCTGTCCGCGGATGGACCGTCCGGCATATTCTGACGAGGACCAAAGCGGACCGGCACCGATTGACGCGATTTGCAGTGGTCGAACACGATCGGATTACCTATCCTCCTCCTGACCCACTCGCGGCGCAGAACTCGTGACTGCATGTGGTACATCTTGTTGGCCGATGGGGTCGTGTTGCTGCATGGACTCTTCGTGATCTTCGTGCTCTTCGGCGGACTGCTGGCCGCCAAATGGCCCCGGGTCCTGTGGATTCATGGCCCGGCTTTCGCCTGGGGCTGCCTCGTGGAGTTCAACGGTTACCTGTGTCCCCTGACACCGCTGGAGAACTGGCTACGGATACAGGGCGGGGCCTCCGGTTACCACGGCGACTTTCTCTCACACTGGCTTCTGCCGCTTCTCTATCCCGCATTCCTCACCGACCGCATCCAGATCATACTGGGCACTTTGGTGCTTGCGCTGAATGGAACGATCTATGCCTGGCTGTGGCGGAGGAGGAAATGCACGAGGCCAGCCTGACTGCCCTACGAACCTCAACGGAGATTGGATCTATCCGACGACAATATTTATTGTGACGGCGCAGCCATCCGTTCTGCCTCACCTCTCGTAAGAACCAACAGCGTCTAGGGTCGAGTAGCTGTAATGTTCTCAACAGAGAGGAGGAGAATCATGAATACATGGGTTGCCTCGTGTATGGTCGTGAGTGGACTCGTACTAAGTTTGGGCGGATGTAACACCATGGAGTCGTCCAGCGCGACAATGACGGGCGAGCAATCGCTCTACGAGCGTCTTGGCGGCAAGCTCGCAATCACCGCCGTCGTGGAAGACTTCGTCGGACGCGTCGCCGCCGACAGTCGCATCAATGGCAAGTTTGCGAACGCCAACATCCCGCGCTTGAAGACCATGCTCACCGAGCAGATTTGCCAGGCCTCCGGCGGTCCCTGTACGTACAAAGGAAGAGACATGAAGAGCAGCCATGCAGGCATGGGCGTCACCGGCGAAGAATTCGACGCCCTCGTCGGCGATCTGGTGACCACCCTCAATAAATTCAACGTTGGCGAACGTGAGAAGAATGAGTTGCTCGGCGCGCTCGGCCGATGAAAAAAGACATCGTGACTTCACCGATGGCTTCCGGTCCGGATGGCGCAAATGGCGCACGGGCAAGGGCAAACATGTAATTGGATGGTGTCCAGGGGCGGCCCAGCTGGCCGCCCCTGCGTGGTGTGTGCCGTTCAGATGGACGGTTGACGCCTTCGTTAATCTCCTGATACATGGACTCCGGGTGACCGCTGATGGGATATTTCATAGTCATGTAGACACGGCGATGGATGGTTCCTGAGCAATATGCCCTTGACACTCAGCGCTCGACAAAGCCCCCTAGCCTCAACCAGTGAGCAACTCCATATCTTGGAGACCACCAGTTCCTGCCCGGCATTTGAGGTCCCGATGGAACGGGCCGGTCTCCATCCACTTCGGTCTACCGGCATTACCGTCTTTCAGATCAACGTTGGAAAGCTCTGCAATCAAATCTGCAGGCATTGCCACGTCGATGCGGGTCCGGACCGGACGGAACGCATGTCGCGCGAGACGGCAGAGCTCTGCATGCAAGCCTTGGCACAAACCGACATTCCAATGGTCGATATCACTGGAGGCGCACCGGAGCTTAATCCCCACTTCCGTTGGCTGGTCGAACAAGCGCGCGGACTGAAACGTCATGTCATGGACCGCTGCAACCTTTCCGTGCTGCTCCTGCCGTCGCAGGCCGACCTGGCCGAATTTCTGGCCACTCATCGGGTGGAGATCATCGCCTCGCTCCCTTATTACAAAGGGCCGCAAACGGATGCCCAACGGGGAGAAGGCGTCTTCGACAAATCGATGGAAGGCCTGCGCCGATTGAACCGGCTCGGCTACGGCGCGCCAGACAGCGGCTTGGTCCTCAATCTTGTCCAGAATCCCGTCGGCGCGTTTTTGCCGCCCAAACAAGACGCGATCGAATCGCAGTTCCGCAAAGAACTCCGCGCCAAACATGGCGTCGAGTTCAACCGTCTCTACACCATTACGAACATGCCGATCAGCCGCTTTCTCGAGTTTCTCATCGAGAGCGACAACTATGAAGCCTACATGGCGCGGCTTGCCAATGCCTTCAATCCCGCTGCAGCCGCGGGCGTCATGTGCCGCTATACGTTATCGGTTGGCTGGGACGGCACGCTGTACGACTGCGATTTCAACCAAATGCTCGACCTACCCGTGGGCGCTGGCGCGCCACGTCACATCCGTGATTTCAATCCTGCACAATTGCAACAACGGATAATCGTCACAGGCAACCATTGCTATGGTTGCACCGCCGGCTCGGGCTCCTCCTGCGGCGGAGCTGTCACCGCTTAAACGACAGTGCTCCATCTCCGTGGGTCCGCGTGTTGCGAAGGCCTAGGTAGTCTGCTATGGTGTCGCGCGTTCGCGCACTAAACTTTCCACGATTGCCGCATGGTTTGGGATCCCAAAGATCCATGGAGTAGAAAAAACGACCCGCTTGAGGACGTGCTCAAGCAGGCGCAGATGCAGTTGAGGAATTTCCTGCCTTCGGGTGGCTTCAGAAATGTCCTCCTCGCTGGGTTGCTGATCTTTCTGGTCTGGCAGAGCGCCTTCATCATAGGACCCGATGAGGAAGGGGTCGTCAAACGCTTCGGTATTCCCGTGCGGACCGTCGGGCCCGGCCCCCACCTGAAGATTCCACTCGTCGAGTCGGTTCTGCAGCCGAAAGTGGCCAAGCTCCATCGTGTCGAAATCGGATTTCGGACCGATCGACAGAGTCGGCAGCAGATGATTCCGCAAGAAGCCCTGATGCTCACGGGCGACATGAATATCCTGGCGATTGAATTCATCGTGCAGTACAAAATCAAGGAAGCATCGGACTTTCTTTTTAACGTTGCCGACATTCATGACACGATCGGCAAGGCCGCGGAAGCGTCAATGCGGGAAGTCATCGGTAAGAGCAAAATCGACGAAGCGCTGACAACCGGCAAAGCACAAATCCAGCAGGACACCCAAGACCTGCTGCAAAAAATTCTCGATCAATATCAGACCGGCGTGCAGATCGCGGCGGTGCAACTGCAAGATGTCGATCCGCCAGAAGCCGTGGCGGCTGCGTTCAAGGACGTCACGAACGCGAAAGAAGACCGCGAAAAGCTGATCAACCAGTCGATTGGTTACCGGAACGACATCCTGCCCAAAGCGAAAGGCGAGGCAGCCCAGATCGTCAACCAGGCCAAAGGCTATGCCCAGGCGCGTTTGAACCGGGCGCAAGGCGAGGCCAACCGCTTTCTGGCCACGCTAAAGGAATACAACCAGGCCCGCGATACCATCAGCAAGCGCATCTACATCGAGACGATGGAAGAGATCTTGCCGAAAATGGACAAGATCATCATCGACGGGAAGGCCGGCGAGCGCATCCTCCCTTATTTGCCGCTCGATCGCATGACCAAGAAGCCGCCCGCGACGACAGAGGGACGCGAACGATGACGAAACAGGGCTTGACCATCGCGGTGATCGCGATCCTCTTCTTTCTCCTCATTCTGGGCGCTTCGCCCCTTTTCGTCGTGGACGTCACCCAGACCGCCATCGTCGTCCAGTTGGGCAAACCCGTCCGGATCGTCATGGAGCCAGGCCTCTACATCAAAGTGCCGTTCGTGCAGGAGGTCACCTACTTTGACAAACGGCTTCTCGACTATGATTCCGACGCCCAGGACGTTATCACACAGGATAAAAAGACGTTGCTCCTCGATAATTTTGCCAAGTGGCGCATCATCGATCCTCTCAAGGTCTATCAAAATTTCCAAAGTCAACGCGGGGCCCTTCAACGTCTGCACGATATCATCTATTCCGAGCTGCGGGTGGAATTAGGCCGTCATGACCTGGCGGAAATTGTTTCGACGGCGCGAGCGGAATTGATGAAGGTCGTGACCCAGCGGGCAAACGAGAAAGCTTCGGCGTACGGGATCACGATCCAAGACGTGAGGATCAAGCGGGCCGATTTGCCGCAGGAAAACGAGAAGACAGTGTTCCAGCGCATGCAGGCGGAGCGGGAGCAGCAGGCCAAACAATATCGCGCCGAGGGGGCCGAAGAGGCGCAGAAAATCCGCTCGGACGCTGAAAAGGACCGCGAGATCATCTTGGCGCAGGCCTATAAGGAATCGGAGGAGCTTCGCGGCGCGGGCGATGCCAAAGCCTTCCGCATCTATGCGGACGCCTACCGGCAGGACCCGAAGTTTTTCGACTTTACGCGCTCAATGGAAGCGTACAAGAAATCGTTCGACGAAAAGTCGACGCTCGTGATGAGTCCCGATTCCGAGTTTTTCCACTATCTCAAACAGCGGTGAACGACTAAGATAAGCCCACGATCTGGCCCGTCTTCACATCCAAGTCGATCCGCTCCCCCGCCGGTTTTTTCGGCAGGCCTGGCATCAACTGAATCCCCGAACAGACGGCCGTGAGGAATCCGGCGCCGGCGAGCAGTCGCACTTCTTTGATCGGCAAGGTGAATCCTTTTGGGCGGCCCTTGAGGGCGGGGTCGTGCGACAGCGACAAGGGGGTCTTCGCCATGCAGATAGGGAGCGCTTCGTATCCCAGCTGCCGGGCGAGATCCATGTCCTGTTCCGCCTGCGGATCAAAGGACACTCCTGACGCGCCATACATCTTCATGGCAATGGTCTCGATTTTACGCTTCGTCGGCCAGGCAAGATCATAAAGATGGGAGAAGGACGAGGGCGAGCCGGCCGCCCGGATGACTGCCCGCGCAAGGTCTTCGGAGCCCGTTCCTCCGTCGGCATGGTGGGTTGAGACAGCCGCTTCCGCCGCCCCGGCCCTGCAGGCCTGCTGACGAAGCCACTCCAGTTCAGAAGCGGGGTCATCTTTGAATGCATTGATCGCGACCACCACCGGAATACCGTGAGCCTTGACGTTCGCGATGTGCTGCTCCAAATTCGGAAAACCGCGTGCGAGAGCGTCCTGATTCGGCCCCGACAAGCCGATAGGGACCGGGGTCCCCGCCTTCACGACGCCCCCGCCCCCATGCAGTTTGAGCGCCCGTAGCGTGGCGACCACGACGGCCGCAGCCGGCGCCAATCCTGACAACCGGCATTTGATGTTGAAAAATTTTTCAGCGCCGAGATCACTCCCGAAGCCCGCTTCCGTCACCACATACTCGGCACATCGCAAGGCGATGGCATCGGAGATGATCGAGCAGTTTCCGTGAGCAATATTGCCAAACGGCCCGGTGTGCACGAATGCGGGGGTTCCCTCGAGGGTCTGAACCAGATTGGGCAGGAGCGCGTCCTTTAAGAGCACAGCCATGGATCCGGCACAGGCAAGGGCTTCTGCCCTGACCGGTGTTCCTTCCTTGGTCAGGCCGACGACAATATCTCCAAGGCGGCGTCGCAGATCGGCGAGACCTCCGGCCAGCGCAAGAATCGCCATGACTTCGGAGGCTTCGTTGATGACAAACTGGTCGGTTCGGCGTCCGCTGCTTTCGTCCAGTGAGATTCGTCTGAGTGCCCGGTCGCTGATGCCCACCGCTCGCGGCCAGGAAAGCCGCACCGGACTGATGCCAAGCGAATTGCCGTGAAAAACATGGTTATCGATACAGGCCGACAGCAAATTGTGGCTCGCAGCAACCGCATGCGCGTCACCCGTCAAATGGAGGTTGATGTCTTCCATCGGGACGACCTGTGCGCGTCCGCCTCCTGTTCCGCCTCCTTTGATGCCGAAGACCGGCCCCAACGATGGCTGACGGAGGGTCACAACGGCGCGCGGGCCAATTCTATTGAGCCCCATCGCCAGGCCGATGGAGGTCGTCGTTTTCCCTTCGCCCAATGGCGTCGGATTGATGGCCGTCACGAGAATATATCGGCCTCGAGGCTTGTGTTTGAGTCGCTCGAGTGCCGACAGGCTAATTTTGCCCTTGTGCCTGCCGTATGGATGCAGTTCTTCAGGAGAAAGTCCGAGCCGTTTGGCGATTTCCTGTATCGGTAGGGGTTGGTACGCTTTCGCGATGTCGAGGTCGCTCATAGCCTGAGCAGAGGTGGGCATTCTGGGTGCCGATCAATGCTTCTCATGGTAACCGCAGCGAGCGTCGTCAAAAAAATACGCGCTATGCCTGACGACGACATAGCGCGTGATTGGACGTAACGGGTGACGGTGTTAGTCGAGAATGTACTTCGTTGGATCAAAGGTCTGGCCGTTTACCTTGACCATGTAATGAAGATGCGGGCCGGTGGCAAGGCCGCTGCTTCCGACCAAACCCACGACATCGCCACGCCTGACGCGTTGCCCTTCTTTCACCAGCGTCTTGGCAAGGTGGCCGTACAACGTTTCAATCCCGAATCCATGGTCGAGCTTGACCACATTCCCCAACTTCGGATCGAATCCCACGCTGGTCACACGACCTTGCGCGGGGGCCTGGACGGGCGCATTGGCGGCAGCGCCGATATCGAGCCCATCGTGCCAGGCCGGCTTTTCAGTAAACGGCGACACGCGCGGTCCAAACCCTGAGGTCACCCATCCTTTGACCGGCCAAATCGAAGGGGTCGCTGCCCAACGGGAGGATCTCTGCTCAGCGGCGAGAGAAAGCTCTTGTAGTGTATGCTCTTGGACGTCCGCTTCTTTGGCAAGCCAGACGATGCTTTGCTTGACCGAAGCCACGAGTTCTTGTTGGTCAAGCCCGTTCTGTCCGGACGCGGCAAGATCACTCTGGCCAGAGACTGCACTCGACTGCAGCTCTGACTCGCCTTTGAACGGCTTATCGACTGAATTCAGCGTGCTACCTTCTGGGAGAGGGGTTTCTTCACCGCCTCGGCCGTTAAATTGGTCCCCTGTCTTGGGACTTTCAATCCCTAGCATGACCCGAAGCCGTTGATTGACTTCCTTCATGCTTGTCAGACGCTTCTTCAAGTCGTCGACCGCTGTCGAAAAGGCAACCGTCTGCTGGCGAGCGCTCAGCGCTTCAGCGCGGAAAGCCGAGAGTTCCCATACCTCGCCGGTTCTGACCACATAATGCGAGATCACCAAGATGTCGGCAGCGAGAAGAATCGCCCCTAGAATCAATATCTTACGGACAAATTTCCTCGGGAAGCTAAAGCGGAGTGGTTTGGCAGTCGAACCTCGGAAAATGACCACTGTATAGGAATCGTTTGATTCTACGCCGTGCACTTGTCCCATGTCCCTCACCCCCTGCTGCAAGGGGACCTCACAACCTAGGTATCGCTTCCGAGTGTACCCATCTAGGCGGCTTTGGTCAACCCCTCAATTTAGTCATGAGTTGCCATTGAGACTCAATCTGTAGCGGTTTCCTTGTGCACCCACTCAAGATATGGACGTAGTCCTCGTTCGACGGTCAACGCGATGATCTCGGGGACCTCGTATGAATGCATCGACCGAACTAACCTTGCGAGCGCAGGGTATCGATGTGCGCTTGTTTTCATAATGAGCAAAGCCTCTCGGCTCTTTTGCACGTGGCCCTTCCAGCGAAAGATCGAAGTCACGGACGTGACCAGATTGACGCAGGCCGCGACTTTGTTTTTGATCGCCGCTTCCGCGATCTTCCCTGCCTCCCGGCGATCCGACGTCACGACCAACACAACCAACACCCGCCGTGATGATGCTCTCATCAACTCACCAGCCTTTACGTGAGCAAGTCTTGTGCCCTACCTAGAATCAAAAATGCTACACAATAAGCTAAATCAAACAGTTACATTCATTTTTGCGCCTAGTCAACCAGGTTTCTTACGCGTGTACTCCTGTAGGACCTGTGTGAAGAGACCGTACTCCATGACAAAAATGAACAAATATTGTCCTCGGGTGAACTGCGTAGCGGTTGGATGCGTCGATGACCTTCTGTTCCGCTCAATATCACGGATTGTCGCTAGGGCCAGGCTGGATTGACACCCTTTTCGAGGCTCACTTATGATGCCCTTTCGAGTCACTACGGAGGCCACCATGGGTTATACCATTAGTCCCACCGAACTCAAGAGCAGACTGGATAAAGGCGATCAACTCGTCCTTCTCGACGTGCGCGAGCAGTGGGAGTTTGATCTGGCAAAGCTGAACGGATCCACGCTGATCCCGCTGGCCACGCTGCCTCAGTCCTTGGGCAAACTCAACCGGGATGCCGAAATCGTCGCCATCTGCCACCATGGCATGAGGAGCGCCGACGCCACCAACTTTCTTCTACAACAGGGATTCTCAAACGTGAAGAACTTGGTAGGAGGAATTGATGCCTGGTCCGCCCAGGTGGACCATTCAGTCCCGAGGTATTAGCATCGGCACCGCCGAGAGGCGGATGCGCTGTTCAACGCAAGCGCTCTCGAAAATACTCGACCGTCTTCTTTAACCCGTCGCTCAGATCGGCCCTCGGCTCCCACGAGATCTCGTGCCGGAGTTTCGTATTATCGATGACGCTCCGTGCCTGCTCGCCCTTCTTGGCGGGGCCGTGGATCTCCTTGCAGGTAGAGTTCGTGTGCTGAATCAGAATCCTGAATAAATCATTGATGGACGTTTCCACGCCCGTCCCGACGTTATACGTGCCCTGCGTCTCTTGCCCCATCATGGCAAGATTCGCTTCCACGACGTCATCGACAAAGACAAAATCTCGGGTCTGACGTCCGTTTCCATTGATCACGGCCTGCTCGTTGTTCAGCATTTTCTGTATAAAGATGGCCACGACACCGGCTTCGCCCTCGGGATCCTGGCGGGGACCATAGACGTTCGCGTAACGCAGACTGACCGCTTGAAGGCCGCTGACACGCTGATAGTAGGACAGGTATTGCTCACCGCAAAGCTTGCTCAAGCCGTAGGGAGACAAGGGCTTCGTCACATGAACCTCTGGAGCGGGATAGATCTCCTGCTCGCCATAGATCGCTCCCCCAGACGAAGAGAAAATCACTTTCCGTACGCCATGCCTAACGGCCTGTTGCAACACATTCAAGGTGCCGAGCACATTGACCTGGGCGTCAAACATCGGATCCTCAACCGACTTCCGCACATCCATCTGTGCAGCCAAGTGCATCACGACATTCGGTCGTTCATTGCGAAACACTCGCTCCAAACGCCAGCTTTGAATATCCATCTTGTAAAAGCGGGCGGCTCGATTGATGTTCCTGCGTTTTCCCGTCGCGAGATTATCGACCACAACCGCCTCATGCCCTTCCATGACCAGCCGATCGACCAGATGAGATCCGATGAATCCTGCGCCGCCCGTCACTAATACCTTCATGCCTCCTCCACCTTCGACCGACTTACAGAGGGACTGATTATACCCTGATACTGAAATCCGACAAGAATTTCCCGATTGCCTTTTTTCCCTTTGACTGGAGAATCCAAAACTGCGGTTGCCGCAAGGCCCAACGCGGCGCCGGATGAGATGACCTTTTCGGTCACAGCGCGGCGCTGAGCCTCATCCCGCACGATTCCTCCGGCACCCACCTGGCCTTTCCCGACTTCAAATTGCGGTTTGACGAGTGCCACCACTCGTCCTTCATGACGCAAGAGAGGCACGACGCTCGGCAACACCAGGGTCAGGGAAATAAAGGACACGTCTATCACGGCGAGATCAACCGGCTCGGGAATGAGCAACCGGTCTATGTACCGGATATTGGTCCGCTCGAGCAAAACGACTCGCGGGTCCTGGCGGAGTTTCCAGTCGATCAGACCATATCCGACGTCAACGGCGTAGACGCGCTCGGCTCTCCGTTGCAAGAGACAGTCGGTAAACCCGCCGGTCGAACAACCGACATCAAGCGTGACAAGACCGTCTGGATCGATGGAGAACGCGTCGAGGGCGGCCGCTAGTTTTTCTCCGGCTCGACTGACAAAGGGGGCGGCACGTTCGATCTCAAGGCGTGCGTCACGGGCGACGAGCCTGGCAGGTTTGTCAACGATCATGCCGTCGACGAGCACCCCACCGGCGAGAATCGTCCGTACCGCGGCCTCCCGGCTGACGACAAGGCCCAGGTGGACCAGCAACCGATCCAACCGCTCTTTCTCAATGGGCGGCTTCGCGGGCATAGCGCTGGGGATGAAAAATGAGACAGCTCGAGAAGGGCCCCATAGTGAAATCAAGAGGAGAGCTCGTCGGAGGAGTCATCCGTTTCCTCCTCCGGCGAGAAAGCATGAAGCCGCTTTTTACCGTTCCTATCCTGCACCAACACTTCGACTTTGCGCTCGGCATCTTCCAGGATTTTGAGGCAGCTTTTCGAGAGTCGAATACCCTCTTCGAAGATCTTCAACGATTCGTCCAGAGGCAAATCACCTTTTTCCAGTTCTCCGACGATCGCCTCCAGCCTCGCCATCGCCTGTTCAAATTTGACCCCGCCCACGACGGCACCTCTCCTTTCATGGCATGTGAAATCTTATTATACCGGCCCCGATTCCGATTTACATCAACGGATCGGGCAGCACGCGCTTGACCGTACACCGCAACTGGCCCTGGGACAGGCGTGCGATGATTTCTTCCTCAAGTTCGGCATCGGTCGCCCTTCGAAGAATCGTTCCGTCACGGACGCGCGAGAGTATGCTGTATCCGCGCCCCAAAATCGCCAGCGGGCTCAAATGCGTGAGTTGCGCAGCCATGGCCGCCATCCGGCGCCGCCGGCCATCGCCCAACACCATCATCTGACGCTCCAGGCGCTGTGCCAAAAATGACAGTAGCGAGAGACTGCGTGTGACGAGGAATGCCGGGTTGAGACCGGCCAATTCACGTTGACGTTGCCGAACCGAGTCCCGGCTTTCCGCCAGCCGATTGCAGGTCAGCGTCCTCAGATGGTCGGCGATCTCCAGAGTGCGTTGCCATTCGTGCCGGATCCGGAACCGCACCTGGGCCAACCTGCCGATCTGGGTCTCAAGTCGCCGTTGCTCGAACACGCAAAGTCTGCTCATCGTCTGTGTCGTGCGCACCGTCAGTACGCGCAGGCGGTCGACCACTTCGGCGAGCACGGGCACGACAGTCTCCGCGGCAGCGGACGGCGTGGCCGCTCGACGATCTGCGGCAAAATCTGTGAGCGTCACGTCGGTCTCATGACCGACGGCGGATACGACCGGAACGCGAGAAGCCGCAATTGCGCGGACCAGGACCTCTTCATTGAAACTCCAGAGATCCTCGAGAGACCCGCCGCCCCGCCCGACGATGATGACGTCCACGCGATCTTCCTCGTTCAACAAGGCCACCGCATTCGCGATGTGCTGGGCAGCGCCCTCTCCCTGCACCGGCACCGGCACGATGATGATCTGGAGCGTCGGCCACCTCCGCTGAAGCACCGAAAGCATGTCCCGAATAGCGGCCCCGGTCGGAGACGTGACGATGCCGACCCTGGACGGGTACGGCGGCAACGGTGTTTTTTTGGCCTCGTCGAACAACCCTTCGCCGGCAAGCCGTGCCTTGAGCTGCTCGAACGCCAACTGCAGCGCCCCGATTCCCTTGGGTTCAACGCTGTCCAGGACGATCTGATACTCTCCCCGCGGCTCATAGACGGTGAGCCGACCACGGACGATGATGCACATGCCTTCTTGGAGGGAGAATTTCAGACGCACTGCGCTGGAACGGAACAGCACAGCCCGAATCTGACTGAATTCATCTTTGAGCGTGCAGTACACGTGACCGGATCCCGGCATGCGTAGGTTGGACACCTCTCCTTCAAGCCAGAGATCGGCAAATTGTGATTCGATGGATGTCCGGAGGAGGCCGGTAAGCTGGGAGACGGTGAGGATCGACTTGGCGGGGTGAAACAACGTCTGTTGTTTGGTGGCCGACATCCGTTAGTCGAGGATGCGCACTCGCTCGATTGCCAGGGCCTTCCCGATCCGTGCGTCCAACTCGATGAGGGCGGCGCAAAATACCGTGGGACCGGAAGCAACTTCGAAGCGCCTTGGCATCCCCGTCAAGAACTTCTCGATCGCGAGCTCCTTCTTCACGCCGATGACACCATGCAGCGGGCCGGTCATGCCAATGTCAGTCAAGTACGCGGTACCACGGGGTAGAATCTGTTCGTCGGCGGTTTGCACATGCGTGTGAGTGCCGACCACGGCCGTCGCTTCGCCATCAAGATAATGGCCCATCGCCATTTTTTCGGACGTGGCCTCGGCATGCATGTCGACGAGCACGGCGGCGACCCGCTTCCTCAACTTCCCCAGTTCCCGCTTGGCGACCTGGAAGGGACAATCCAAGGCTGGCATGTACGCGCGCCCCATCACCTGTAAGATTCCAAGTTCCTCACCGTTTTTGGCCTGGACGATCACGCTCCCCTGTCCTGGCACGCCGTCCGGATAATTGGCGGGCCGCAGCAAGCGGCGTTCGCGGGGGAAATAATCCAGGATCTCCTTCTTATCCCACGCGTGATTGCCGGTAGTGATCGCGGACAATCCCACGCGAAACAATTCCTCGGCCAGCTCTGGCGTGATTCCAAACCCTCCCGCCGCATTTTCGCCGTTTCCCACGACGACGTCGATCTGGCGCTGGGAGACAAGGCGCGGCACCATTCGCGCCACGGCACGTCGTCCCGGCTCTCCCATGATATCCCCGATGAACAACACTTTCATTTGGCGTACTCGATGTAGCGACTTTCTCGGATCACCGTCACCTTGATTTGCCCGGGATAGGTCAATTCCTGCTCAATCTTCTTGGCGAGCTCTCTCGACAACTGAAACGATTCGCTGTCCGTCACGTCTTCCTGGCGGACGATCACGCGAATCTCCCTGCCTGCTTGAATCGCATACGCCTTCTGCACGCCTTTCTGCGCATGCGCAAGTGATTCCAATTTCTCCAAGCGCTTCACGTAGGATTCGAGCGCCTCACGCCTCGCGCCCGGGCGGGCAGCGGACAAGGCTTCGGCGGCGGCCACGAGCACGGATTCAGGACAAATGGGCGGGACCTGTTCGTGGTGAGCCGCGATGGCGTTGACGATTTTTTCGCTCTCCCCATACTTCTTGGCGATTTCTGCACCGAGCATGGCATGAGGCCCTTCCTCTTCATGGCTCACCGCCTTGCCGATATCGTGCAGCAAAGCGCCTCGTCGGGCGAGCCGCACGTCCAGACCGAGCTCGGAGGCCATGATGCCGCAGATATATGACGCTTCACGCGCGTGGTACAGGTTGTTTTGTCCGTAGCTGGTCCGGTATTTCAGCCGACCCAGGACTTTGATCAACTCAGGGTGGAAGTCGGCGAGGCCCAGCTCAAAGATAATCTTCTCCGCCTCTTCATACATCAGCTTGTCGATATCCACCTTAACCTTTTCGACGATCTCCTCGATCCGCGTGGGGTGGATGCGTCCGTCATGCATCAGCCGCTCGAGCGAGACCTTGGCAATTTCGCGTCGTAACGGATCGAATCCAGAAATAATCACTGCTTCAGGCGTCTCGTCGATGATCAGATCGATGCCCGTCGCCGCCTCGATTGCACGGATATTGCGGCCCTCTCGGCCGATGATGCGGCCCTTCATCGCATCGTTGGGAATGGGCACGACCGAGATGGTGGATTCCGACACGTAATCGCGCACGACCCGCTGAATGGATGTCGTGATGATTTCGCGCGCCTCCCGCTCGGCATTCTCTCTGGCCTCTTCCAACGTTCGTTTGGCGATCCCGGCGGCATCCAGTCGGGCCTGACTTTCCATTTCCTGGAGCAATTGCTTCTTCGCTTCATCGGCCGTCAGGCCTGCGACGCGCTCCAATGCCTCGCGGTGCTCACGTTCCACCTGGGCGCATGCCGCTTCCTTCGCGATAAGCTTCTCCTCTTTCTTCATCAACTCCTGTTCACGCTTTTGGCCTTCGGCATCGCGTCTGTCCAGGACACCGATCCGCTTGTCGATGGCCTCTTCGCGTTGGACCAAGCGCTTCTCACTTGTGGCGAGTTCAAGAAGCTTCGCCTTCTGTTCCTTCTCGAGTTCCGACTTAGACTGGAATACTAGATCCTTCGCCTCCAGCTTGGCTTCCTTCACGATGTTTTCGGCTTCACGCTGGGCGTTTTGGATCATTTGACGTGACTGATCCGCTTCTTGCGCGCGCTTCGAGTTTGCAGAGGAACGACGGACCACTTCATAGAGACCGATTCCGAGCAGTGCCCCTATCAGGCCCACGAATATGTACAGCAGCATGGAAGTCGACATAGGACGGCCCCTTTCAGATTGAGGCGATTCAAAAGGGCAGCGGAACGGGAAGAGGACAGATGGGCGTGAGAGGAGGCCGACGACCGGCTATTCCGAGGAACGACTTCGGAAGGATGAACGTGTTGTTGGAAGAGCGGAGCGCGCCTGTCTCCACGCTTGGCCTCCCACTGCCTGTCTAAGAGGACGCACTCGCCCGAGACGCGCTCTGACCGACCGTAACGGTATCGACACCGTCACAACCGCCGGTCTACCGGCACGGAAGTCCCATTCGGCCGGCACGACGTACTCTGCGATTCTGTCCAGGATGGCAGCGAGGGTCGATAGGAGGAACAAGACCCCTTGCGGCAGATTCCACTCTCTCAACGAGACCAGCATCGACAAACCCACATTCATTCTTGAAGCGACGTAATCGTATCCCGGATTCCTTACCGGCGTCTGATTGACCTCTTCCTATTCCCGATCAATGAACCTGCTTCCGCAAATACCACTACCACAACACCACGATAGCAAAGGCTTCCCGGCCTTTGCAAGCGCATTTATCGAAACAGCGACGTGGGGACCTGCTCTTCGATCGATTCCATGAGCGACGTCATGCGACGTTCGACATCGGCCTCGCCTTGAGCGCGCTTCTTTTCCGCTTCGAACAACTGGTGGGCTAGATTGAGCGCTGTGAGCACCGCAATGCGAGACGGCGTGGTGGTATTCATCCCTTCGGCAAGCTGCCGCATTTGCCCGTCTAGAAAGCTCGCCAGACGGCGGATGTAGGCCTCATCCGCCTCACCTCTGATCGTGTACCGCTGGCCATAGATTTCGACATCCGTCGTCTTAGTCAAAGGCCACCTCCTTGCGTTCCTCGAACCCTTCCAACACTTCGATATCGCTAAGGACTTTCTCGATCCGGGCCTTGATATCCGTGCGTTCCCGCGCCCAGCGTCGATTTGAATCGCTTTCGTCGGCCAACCGCTGCCGGATTGATCGAAGGTCGTCCTCGAGGCCGGCGTTTCGTTTTTTCAGTTCTTGAATCAGCTTCACCAAGTCTTTGATACGCGTCTCGAGCGCATCCAAACGATCCAACGCCATGTACACTCTCCGGAGTTACCACCACCGATTGTGGCGCACTATAGGAACTTACCCACAGCTTGTCAACGCCGTTAGGACAGGCCGCCGAGGCGCACGTATTCGCGGTACGTCCGCAGGACCCGTTTCACGTACTGTCTGGTCTCCTGATACGGGATCAACTCGACGAATTCGTCCTGCCCTTGCCCCCGATACTGAGCGATCCAATTGCCGACCGCGAGAGGTCCGGCATTATAGGAGGCGATGGTATACACCAGGTTGCCGGAAAACTGCTCCAGCAACTGCTCGACATAGCGAACGCCGATCCGGATGTTCGTTTCTTGGTCAAACAGATCTTCCCGTCCCAAGGCGGGAAGGCCGACCCGCAGGGCTACGTTGTTAGCCGTCGCAGGCATCACCTGCATCAAGCCGATCGCCCCGACTCGGGACACCGCCTTTACATCGTATTGGCTTTCCTCACGGATGATGGCGGCGATCAAATACGGGTCCACACCCTTGGCCCCCTGCAGCTTGATCGTGGGGAGCAGACCGGTCGGATAGGCGACGTTCCATAAAGAAGGGGCAAACGTTCCGCCAGTCCGCTCCAACTGATCACGGAATCGTGCGCGTGCAAGCCGCAGCGCCTGATGATAGGCTCCGACCTCGTTCAGCATCGTCGACAAGGCTACCAGAGCATCGGGGTCCCGACTATACCGGTCCGTCAACACCGCGACTTCCTGGGTAGCATCGGCATCCAACCCCAATGTTTTTAGTTCGATCGCCCGTCGATACGCCGTCTGCTGGGCGATGTCGGCGCGCGTGACGACAGGCGCGGCCGTCTCGCCGTCCTTCAATGGTTCGACGGAGGCGACGGTCACTTCGAGAGGAGTGTCAGCAAGGGGCAATGCCTTCGCACGCTCCCGGGCAAGTTGGCAATAATAGGTGAACCGGTATCGCTGGCAGAGCTTCTTATAGTTCTCCTGCGCCTCGGGCTGTTGCTGTTGTTCACCCGCGCGCCCCATCCAGTACAGGGCTTGAGGCTCGAACTCGCTGTCATGTAGTTCCGCTAGCGCCCGCAAACTTTCACCGGCCTCGCGATACCGGCTGGTGCGATAATAGACCCATCCCACCCGCCATTGGCCTTCCGCCCGCTGTGAGGCGGGTTCGCCCTGTTTCGCCACCTGATGATATTTTCCAATAGCGTCCTCGAATTGTTTTTGGTCTTCGAGCCACATGCCGACGAACAGTGTGATCTGGCCCTTCTGTTCCGCAGACAGCGACGTGGAAGGCAACACTCGTGCGGCTTCCAAGAGCTTGTCGCCCTGTCCCTGCCGGAGATAGACGCGAGCCAGCCAGACCGCCGCTTCGTGAGATTCGGATCCTCCACCCTCTTTGGCCAATACGCGAAATGTTTCACGCGCTTGGTCGTATTGCTTGAGCCGCACTTGCGCAATACCCAATTTCAGCTTGGCCTCGGCTCGCCGGGAGGAATGCGGATCGGCGGCGAGAAATTTTTTCAGCTCTTCGATCGCTTCGGCATGATAGGCCTGTCCTAAAAAAGCCTGCGCTCGGGTAAGTCGGTCGGACGGTTGCACGGTCCATGGTTCTCCGCCCAAATTGGACGACAACAACGCTTCCGCCTCTTTAGCTTCCGGAGTGTATGGGAACCGTACCCACAGCTGTTGGAGCAGATCGCGCCCTTCAGCGACATTGTTGTCGCGCAACCGGCACGCCGCGCGGCGCAGGAACGCCTGTGGAGCACTCGTGTCCTTGTCATTCATGGCGACGGCCTTCGTGAACCAAACCGTCGATTCCTGACAAGCGGAGGCTTGATACCATGCTTCGCCCGTTTTATAAGCAGCCCTCGCCAGAATATTCGAATCAGGCACTGCCAGCGGGATACTTTCCAGGAGCACGGCGGCCTCTTTCGTCTCGCCGAGGTTCAGGTGTGCTTGAGCAATCCACAGACGGAGGTAATCATCCAGCACCGGGAAATCCCGTTGTGCACTCCGAAGGAATGGAATGGCTGAGGCAGGGTTCGGCTCGATCGACAGCACACCGGACAAGAGGCCAGCGCGTTTTGCCCAAAGAGTATCCGGAAACCGCTGGCTCAAGTCCCGAAGACGCTCGAGCTTGAGCGCCAACACCTGCTCTTTGGCTAAGGTCTTCCCGAGTCGTTCCTTGGGGAGCACCGCTGCCTGAAAGCACGGTTCCGGCTGATCGCAGATTTCTCCTTCACTTGGGGGGACGGCAGACCCAGCCACGCCGCCGAGGAGGAGCAGCACGCTGCACACACACAACCGCATCACGGTAGCCAGCACTCGCCTCTCCCGCCGTTCATGGCTCTACCATATATAACAGTGTCTCTCCATCCTTGCCAGCAGAGGACGCGGATATGGTAGGCTGCGCCATGCAGAATTCGGGCGCGGCGGTTTCTCAATCCAGCATCAATCTGCTCTCCCTCGACGAAACGGAGATGGCCGACCTCGTCGCCGGGTTCGGATGGCCTGCGTATCGCACCGCTCAGATCCTTCGCTGGCTCTATCAGCGGCGAGCACGATCCATCAGCAACATGACGGATCTGAGCCACCTGGACCGGGCGAAATTGAGCGGCCGCGCGACGATCGCACGGACCCCTCATTGCCTCGTATTTCGCTCCGCGGACGACACAAGAAAGTTGGTCCTGAAGCTGGAGGACGGACTCGAGGTGGAAGCCGTCCTCATTCCCGACGAGAGCCGGTTGACGCTGTGCCTTTCTACCCAGGTTGGCTGTACGCTAGACTGCGGATTCTGTCTCACCGGCACGATGGGCTTGAGGCGGAACCTCAAGCCGCACGAGATCATCGAGCAAGTGTTGGCCGCTCAAGACCACCTCGGGGATGGCGAACGATTGTCGAACATGGTGTTCATGGGGATGGGTGAACCGCTGGCCAATTTCAACGCCCTATCGGAAGCAATCCGCCGGCTGACGAACAAGCACTGGGGGTTGGGGTGGTCCCCTCGCCGCATTACCGTATCGACGGCCGGTCTAGCCTCCCGCATGAAGGAGGTTGCGCCGCTGGGCGTGAACCTGGCCGTCTCCCTCAACGCCACCACGGATGAGCAGCGTGCTCGGCTCATGCCGGCGGTCAACGGGATGGCATCGCTCAAAACACTGCTGCTCGCCTGCCGCCGGTATCCCTTGGCGCCGCACCGACGGCTGACGTTTGAATATGTGTTGCTCGCCGGCGTAAACGATGGCGAGGCGGATGCCCTGCGTTTGGTCAAACTGATCCGCGGGATCACATGCAAGGTTAATTTGATTCCCTTCAACCCATTTCCCGGCAGTGCCTTCCGTCGGCCGTCCGACCTCGACATCTTGGCATTCCAATCGATCGTGCGCGAGGCCGGCATCGATGTCTTCATCCGGAAAAGTCGTGGCTGCGACGTGCTGGGCGCCTGCGGACAACTTGGGAATCTCCCTACTGCTCGCGTCCGAACCTTGACACCTCTTGAATCCCGTTGTTAGCATGCAACGGTTCTCCTCACCACTAATCATGACCAGTTTGCGCCTCCGACACAGCGGTTTCTGGTGGCTTCCCATCCTGGCCGCGTTCTGGTGTTTTTCCATCCAATCAACCGTCGCCGCCGAGCCTCATGAGCACATTCTTTCGAACGGCATGAAGGTGCTGCTGGTGGAAGTTCCGAAAGCGCCGGTTGCCACAGTTCAGGTTTGGTACAAGGTCGGTTCCCGCAATGAGGTCATGGGCCGTGCGGGGCTCTCGCACATGCTCGAGCACATGATGTTCAAGGGCACGGCAAAATATCCGAAGGGATCGTTTTCGCGCCTCATCCGCAAGGGCGGCGGCATGGACAACGCATTCACGAGTCAGGATTTCACGGCCTATTTTGAGAATCTCGCGGCGGACCGCGTGCAGCTGGCCTTGGAAATGGAGGCCGATCGCATGCAGGGCCTCATTCTCGACGCGAACGAGCTCAAGACGGAGCGAGAGGTCGTGAAGGAGGAACGTCGGCTGCGCACGGAAGACGATCCACAAGGCGCTCTCGTAGAAGCCTTGTTCGCCCAGGCATATCTCAGCCATCCCTATCACTGGCCCGTCATTGGATGGTTCGGCGATTTGGATGCGATGACCCTAGATGACCTTCAGCGGCACTACGACACGTATTATTCCCCCAACAACGCCACATTGGTCGTCGTTGGTGACATCAAGGCCGACCAATTGTTGCCGACGATCAAGCAATTGTTTGAGCCCATACCGCGTGGACCGGAACCCAAGCCGGTGGCGACCATGGAGGGAGAGCAGAAGGGCGAGCGGCGATTTCTGCTGAAACGTGAAGCGCAGGTGCCGTTTGTGATGATGGGCTATCGTGTCCCAAATTATACGAGCGAAGATTCCTATGCCTTGGATGTGCTGGAATCCATCCTTTCTCACGGGAAAAGTTCCCGACTCTATCAAAGTCTCGTTTACGATCAGAAACTTTCTCTCGCAGTCGGCGCCGAGTATAGTTTGATGCAGACCGACCCCGGCCTGTTCTATTTTTACGCTCTCGTAAGTCCCGGCCAGAAGGTCGAGAGCGTCGAAGAGGCGCTTCATAAGGAAATCAAGCGGCTCCAGACCGAGCCTCCAACCGAACAGGAACTGCAACGGGCCAAGAACCAAGTGGAGGCGGCGAGGATTTTCGAGCAGGATTCCAATTTTCGACACGCCATGCTGCTGGGCCAGGCGGAGTCCGTGGGAGCGGGATGGCGCAAGGTGGATCAGTTTTTGGAGAGGATCCACGCCGTCACGGCGAAGGAGGTACAGCGCGTCGCGTCACAGTATCTGCTCGAGGACGCGCGGACCGTCGGCACCTTGATTCCTGTCATACCCAAGCCACCGGAATCGCCCACTGCGGCAGTGCAGGGAAAACCGTGATCGCCACGTTGCTTCGCTCGATGGTGTACCATCGGGGATCCGCTTGGCTCCTGCTCGGCTCTCTCGCAGTTGCCGTTGCCGCGACCCCTCTCTCGGCAGCCGAGATTGTTCCCACGAAATTCGTGACGCCCAACGGCATGACGATTCTCGTGCTGGAGCAGCATTTCCTGCCGATTGTCGAAGTCCATGCGATGGTCAAGAGCGGGTCGGCGCAGGATCCCCCCGACAAAGCCGGTCTTGCGAATCTGGTCGCCAGTCTCCTTGACGAAGGCACGACCTCCCGGTCGTCGAAACAACTCGCCGAGCAAATCGACTTTGTCGGCGGCGCCTTAGAAGTCAAGGCTGCCGAAGATTTCACGACCGCCTCTGTCCGCGTGTTGAAGAAGGATGTGGAATTGGGCTTTACACTGCTGGCCGACATCCTGCAGCACCCGGCATTTCACAAGCCCGAGTTCGAGCGGATACGTTCCCAGATACTCGGGGAAATGGCCAGTGACAACGACGATCCCGGTCACGTCGCCATGAAATCATTCAACCAGCTGGTGTTTCACGGGCATCCGTACCGCTGGCCGTTGTACGGCAACGAAGAGTCGCTCAGCAAAATTACTCATGCCGACGTGGTGAGCTTCTACAACCGAGAGTACACTCCCGGTCAGCTGATTCTGACGATCGTGGGCGACATCACGACGGAACAGGTGGCTGGACTCGCACAGGTCCATTTCGGTCCCTGGAAGAAGGGTGCGGCGCCGCCGCGAAACCTCAAACATCCGGCACCGGTCGAAAAGAAGACGGTACAGCTCATCGAGAAGGATTTGACGCAGTCAAACGTCATTCTCGGCCATGGCGGAATCAGCCGGAACAATCCCGATTTTTACGCCGTCACCGTCATGAACTACATTCTAGGGGCCGGCGGATTCAGCTCGAGGCTGATGGATTCTATCCGCGACAAACAGGGCTTGGTCTATGGGATCATGAGCCATTTTGATGCGCGGCTCATGCCCGGGTCGTTTTGGATCAACTTTCAAACCCGTACGGAAGCCACGAACCAGGCGATTCAAGGGGTGCTGGCCGAGATCAAGAACATCCGCGAAGCGCCCGTCACCGATCAGGAGCTTTCTGAGGCCAAGTCCTTTTTGGTCGGAAGTTTCCCGCTGCGGCTCGACTCCACCGCCAAGCTCGCCCAGGTATTGGCCCAGGTTGAGTTTTACGGTTTGGGATTCGAATACTTTTCCCAATACCCCAAGTGGATCGAGCGGGTCACCAAGGAAGACGTCCTCCGGGTCGCCAAGCAATACCTCAATCCGAACCGGTACGCGCTCGTTGTCGTCGGCAATGCGGCTAAGGCCAAGCTGAAACAGTAATGGATCATGGTCACGGCACTTCTGACGGATAAACTCGATCGTCTTCGTCATCTCGTGGCAGAGATGCACTCCGTCCTGGTCGCGTTTTCAGGAGGCATCGACAGCACGCTGGTGCTGAAGATCGCACACGATGCGCTTGGACCGAACGCGGTCGGTGTCACAGCCATGTCGCCGACCTACCCGGCCGCTGAATTGGAAAGCGCGACTCGTACCGCGCGGGAGATCGGCGCCCGGCATGAAGTGGTGACGACCGATCAACTGGCGATTCCCGCTTTTGTCGAAAACGATGCCAGCCGTTGCTTCCATTGCAAAACCGATCTGTATCGCTTGATGGAAGGACTTAGGGCCGCACGATCCACGCAATGGATCCTGGACGGCACGAACATGGACGATCTCGGCGATGACCGTCCGGGCATCAAAGCGGCGCGCGAATGGCAGGTGCGGAGTCCGCTCGTGGAGGCGGCATTGACGAAGGCCGACGTCCGAGCGGCGGCTCAGGCGCTTGGCCTTTCAGCGTGGGACAAGCCGGCGGCGGCCTGTTTGTCTTCGCGGGTTCCCCGCGGCGTGCCCATCACCGTCGAAAAACTGCGCCGGGTTGAGCAGGCCGAGGCCATTTTGCAGGCTGAAGGCTTCCGCCAGGTCCGCGTCCGGGATCACGGCGACATGGCCAGGATTGAGGTCGCACCCGAGGAGTTCGCACGGCTGAGCCACCCGGCCCTCCGTGCCTCGATCAGCGCCCGCCTGCGCGAGACCGGCTTCCGCTTCATCTGCGTGGATCTGGACGGGTATCGTCGGGGGGGCTCAGGATTACCCTGAGCGCACGCCCGGCCTGCGGCCGAGCGTCCACGGTCGTCACACTCTTTTTTGGAAGTGTCCAAGAGACGCCGCGCGTGGTGACGGCCGCAAACTAGCGTGAGGATTTCGAGAGCGCGTCGAGGGCTTCGTCAGCCAACCGCCGGTGGTCCGCGTCCGTAAGGCTCCGCTGAACGACTTTTTCGGCCACCATCAACGCCAGATCGGTCGTTTGAGTGCGGATCTCTTGAATCGCCTTCCGCCGTTCGTGGTCGATCTCACGCGTCGCATCGCCTTTGATGCGGTCGGCTTCCGCAATCAGGCGCTGCTCGTTTTCTTCCATGACACGCTGCGCCCGTTCCTTCGCCGCCAACAGAATCCCTTCGGCTTCTCGTGAGACGCCTTCGAGCTTCGCCTCATACTCCTTGAGCTTCCGCTCGGCAGTCGACCGGTGTATTTCAGCCTGGTCCAAGCTGTCCTTGATCTTTTTTTCCCGTTCTTCCAGGACGCTCAGAATGCCGGGGAACGCAAATTTGTAGAGCACGAAGAGCAGAATCCCGAAAGACACCACTTCCCAGAAAATCAGGGAGGAAAAGAAATGCGATTCAAACTGCGGCATGGTTTACGCTCGCTTTGTTAAAGAGCCCGGTGATGCTCAAAACGGCCTTCCAACTAGGCCGCAGTGAAGGGCGAGCCCGCAGCTTACGCCTTATGGTAAGTGAGGAGTTCGCCCAAGCGAGAACGCCGTTGGAGACCGTTTTCAGCGTCACGTTATTTGCGCAAGCCCATAATGATAAATGCAATGACCAGCCCATACAGCGCGATGGCCTCGACCAACGCGAATCCGATCCACATGTATTTGCCGACACGCCCTTCCGCTTCCGGCTGACGCGCGACGGCCTCAATCATCTTTCCAAAAATGTATCCGATGCCCACGCCCGCCCCGGCAAATCCGGCGGCGGCGAGGCCCATGCCCAACAGTGCTGCGGCTGCTGAATCCATTGATTCGCCCCTCCTTTAACTTAACGGTTCATCGTTCAATGAGCATGTTCACTATGCCCATGTAACGTTACTGCATCGCCGAGATACACGCAGGTCAAAATTGTAAAGATGTATGCCTGAATCGGCGCGATCAATACCGCCTCCAATCCATTCACGAACAACGTCGCACCGAATGGAAGCACACCGATGTACACAGGCAGCGAAATTACCATCCCGAAGAGCACGGCTAGAATGGTGTGCCCCGCGGTCATGTTGGCAAACAACCGCACGGCAAGCGACACGGGCCTGGCCAACTGGCTAATCAACTCGATGGGAATCATCAGTGGCAACATCCAGCCGGGCGTTCCAGGCGGGACGAGAATTCCTAAAAATTTCAGACCATGCAAAACGAAACCAAGAACAATGCTCAGCGTATAGACAAAGCCGGCAAACACGGCAGTGACGATGATCTGACTCGTCACCGTGTAAGTCCCAGGAATCAAACCCAGCCAATTACAAAAAAGAATGAACAAGAAAAGAGTCGCAATCAATGGGAAGAACTTCATGCCATCTGGCCCCATCGTATCCAAGATCATGCCCCTAATAAAATCAACCAGGATCTCGCCGAGGCTCTGTAATTTGCCCGGCACGAGCCGGCGGGCGGACCCTGCCATGATCATGAGGATGGAAATGAGCCCCACCACTACCCACATCATGATGACGGCTTTGTTAATAGAAATATCGAGGCCGCCGAGATTGACCGTAAGGTAGTTGTGAAGTTCAAACGGATGCAGGGGACTTTCTTCCATGGATCCTTTCGCGATGCATCAATCGACTACTTCGGCCACCGCTGCGCCATGCGATAGGCATTTCTGACGCCGGCCAGCGCACCCAACATCAACCCGACCACCATGACCCATGGACCCGTATCCAAGAGATACGTGTCGATGGCCCATCCGAGCCCACCCCCGACGATCAGCGCAGCCAGCAGTTCTGTTCCGATCCGAATAGCTTGGCCGAGCCCCGCATAGAACGGATCCTGTGACTGGAGCATGGTCCATGACCCACTGAGGCGAGTTCCTGAGTAAGGACTCTCCCGAAGGGCGGGCGCGCAATTCAAGCAGAATGCCCGTGAAGTTGTCAAGTTTGGCCGCTGGGAAATCACCGGATCGCTGCTGTATAGTGAGCGATCTCGGCCCGTCGAGCCGACTCCTACGATGACCCGATACTCGCAACCTTCCTTCCTGCGCGGTGCGCCGCGGCCACTGGTGCTCTCCATAGATAGCCAAGGTCAGCATCCCCTTGAGCTCTATGAAAAAATCGCTGCGTCTTCCCGGCCTTCGTTCTTATTAGAAAGCGGAAAAGGCCACACAAGCGCTCCGGGTTATTCATTTTTGGGGAGCGGACCGGTTGCCCTCGTCTCTGTTCCCCGACCGCCGATCGGAGCATCCGGAGAAGATCCGTTCCAGCCTCTCCGCCAGGCGATTGGCAAGCCGGGGATTGAACAGGCGCCCGATCTGCCGCCCTTCTTCGGCGGTGCCGTTGGATACTTCAGCTATGACTTTGCCCGCCGACTGGAATCGCTGCCTCCGCTCGCAGCGAACGATCTCAATATCCCCGACATGCAATTTGCACTCTACGATCTCGTCACGGCGGTGGATCATCGGACAAACCGCCTGCAGATCATGTTCTGTCCTCCGATGGAGCGCTTTCTCGGTGAGGCCCGCGAGAAACTGTACCGCGAGGGACAAGATCGGGTGGCAGAATGGGAAGCCCGGCTCAAAGCTCCCGCGCCGGGGCGCGAACCCGTGGCGGTCGAACCCTTGTCGTTTGCACCGGAACAAACCAAAGAGGCGTATCTCGATCGGGTCGGACGTGCGAAAGCCTACATCGCCGCCGGAGACATCTATCAAGCGAACATCTCTCATCGGTTTGCGGCGGACCTTCCGATTCGACATGGTTCGGCATCGGAACGACTCCGCTATGAGCATGCGCTCTACCGACAGCTTCGCAGGGTCAATCCGTCTCCGTTCTCCGGTCTGCTGCGTTTTGACGATCTCTCGCTGATCAGCTCCTCGCCCGAACGATTGGTGCGTCTCAGAGGACGGCGTGCTGAAGCTCGGCCTATCGCGGGCACCCGTCCTCGAGGAACCAATGCCGAGGATGACCAACGTCTCGTCACCGAACTGTTGGCGAGCCCGAAAGAACGGGCGGAGCATGTGATGCTTGTAGACCTGGAACGAAACGATCTTGGACGTGTCTGCGACTTCGGCAGCGTGCGGGTCGATGAGTTCATGGCCGTCGAACAGTATTCGCACGTCAGCCACATCGTTTCGAACGTGTGCGGCATCCTCCGGACGGACGCCACGCCGTTCGATCTCATCAGAGCCACTTTCCCAGGCGGCACGATCACGGGCGTTCCGAAGATTCGTTGCATGGAAATCATCGAGGAGTTGGAGCCAGTCCGCCGGGGTCCGTATACGGGATCGTTCGGCTATATCGGCTGGAACGGTGATTTGGATTTGAACATCGTCATCCGGACACTCGTCCTGACAGGACCGATGGCATACTTGCAAGTGGGAGCCGGAATCGTCGCCGATTCCGATCCGGCCAAAGAGTACGAAGAGACACTCGACAAAGCGCAGGCGTTTTTCAGTTCGTTCCAGCGGGCATAACGGTGTGGATCTATCTGAACGATCGGTTCGTGAAAGAAGAAGAGGCGCAAGTTTCCGTCTTTGATCACGGCTTCCTCTACGGTGACGGCGTCTACGAAACCATCCGCTCCTACGGTGAAAAAATCTTCATGTGCGATCAGCACCTGGCGCGTCTGCGGCGCTCGGCAGACGCCATCGGCGTGACGATTCCCAAGCGCGACTGGCCGTCGCTGCTGCATGAATCAATGGAACGCAACGGCGTCGGCAACGATGGCACGGACGCCTACATTCGAATCACCATTTCGCGGGGCACAGGCGACATCGGCTTGGATCCGGCGCTGTGTCCCACGCCCACGGTCGTGATCATGACCAAACCACTCAAGCCCCCTCCCCCCGAGCGCTATCGGACAGGCGTGAGCCTAATCGTGGCCCACACGAGACGAAACCTCCCGAGCGCGCTCGATCCACAGATCAAAGCCACCAATTTCCTGAACAACATTCAAGCCAAACGGGAGGCCATCGCAGCGGGCGCGTTCGACAGCGTCTTGCTCAATTGGGAAGGACACTTGACCGAGTGCACGGTGAGCAACTTGTTCTTTGTGCAGTCCGGCCGCCTCTGCACACCCGCCTTATCATGTGGCATTCTGGACGGCATCACCCGAGGCATCATTCTCAGCTTGGCGCGGGAAGCCGGAATTCCGGTCAACGAAGGCCGATTTACCGCCGAGGCGCTGA
>JAICVE010000004.1 GCA_025935475.1 Nitrospira sp.
GTCGTGACTGTTGCTGAGGAGGACGCTCCTGTTTCGAGGGTGACATTCAGATCCTTTCCGGGCACGTGATGGCGGTTCGTCCCCTTCGAATTTATCGATATGCAGAAAGACGGATTGAATCTGACATGCACGAATTCCACACCGCAGGCGGGACCTAGCGTGAGCCCCAGGTGCAGAACATCACGACCGTGGAAAAGGCGGTGCAAGAGACAGACCTGTTCGCCCGCCTGGAGCGCATACTGTTGTGTGTAGGTCGATGACTTGAGACGCAGTTGAAGAATGTGGACAAAATGTCTGACACAGGACACCTGGTCCCCAGCCTGCGTCTATCCGACAGACCGTTTCCCTGAAGGACGTATCGGTTACGTTTTTCACTCCGGCAAGGGCACTCGATTTGCACTTCTCCCCTGACCGCAAGATGAACGTCGCGAGAAAATTACAGAAGCAGTCGGAGCAATCGCCTCGCCCGGGCTCCCGATCCTCCGCTGCACGGTCCTCGTTATTCGTGCCCGGCCGCAATTGTTGGCGCGTGGAGCGCGCCGAGGATGCGGCGTTCCTCATCGACGGAGAATCCTACTTCCGGGCGTTTCGCGCCGCGGCCCTCCACGCCCGCCACAGCATCATCATCCTTGGCTGGGATTTCGACAGCCGGATTCGAATGCTGATCGACCGGGAATCCGACGGGTTTCCCGACCGGTTAGGCGAATTCCTCCATGCGCTGTTGATCCGGCGACGACAGCTGCATATCCACGTTCTGACGTGGGATTTCCACATGATCTACTGGAAGGAGCGGGAATGGTGGCTTCCGTCGAAGCTCGCGGCGCACCGACGGCTGCATTTCCACAAGGACGGCGCGCATCCGGTCGGTGCCTCTCATCATCAGAAGGTGGTCATCGTCGACGATGCCCTGGCCTTTGTCGGTGGGTTGGATTTTGCCCAATGTCGCTGGGATACAAGCCGTCATCTTGCCAACCATCCGGACCGTCTGCTGCTGACAGATGAGACTCCGTGCCGACCGTTTCATGACGTGCAGTTGATGGTGAGCGGCCCGGTGGCCGAGGCGCTTGGGCAGTTGGCCCGCGACCGCTGGCATGCCGCGACTGGACGGTCCATCTTTGCTCGTGTGCACGGCCGTCCGGAGGCTCTGTGGCCAGAAGCCGTCAAGCCGGAGCTGTCGGATGTCCCTGTCGCCATTGCCAGGACAGCGCCCGCTTTCGGAGAGCGCGCGTCCGTGAGCGAAGTGGAGGCCTTATTTCTGGATAGTCTCAATAAGGCGCGTCGCCACATCTACATAGAGACGCAGTACCTGACTTCTCGAACGATTGCGGACTGCCTTGCTGCGCGGCTGCAGGATCCGAAAGGACCGGAAATCGTCATGGTGTTGCATCCGAACAGCGACGGTTGGCTCGAGCAGCACACGATGGACGTGCTCAGAGGACGGGTCCTCGAGCAGCTTCATGCCGCGGACCGGTTTCACCGCTTGAATCTCAATTATCCCAAGGTGCCCGACCTCCGCGGGCAATGCATCAGTATGCACAGCAAAGTCTGCGTCGTAGACGATGACTTCGTTCGGATAGGGTCAGCCAACCTGAGCAATCGTTCCATGGGATTCGATACGGAGTGCGACCTGGCGATCGAAGCGTCAGGGAATCGGGCCATACGTGGGTCGATCGCCGCATTCCGACACGCATTGCTCGCGGAACATCTTGGAGTCAGTCCAGATGCGGTCGCGCATGAGATCAAAAAAGATGGGTCACTGATCGGCACGGTGGAGCGGTTGCGCGGAGGCACCCGGACGCTGGGGTATTTCGACGGCACCGTTTCCGCCGATGTGAACGAGGTCGTACCCGATGAAGCCTTTATCGACCCGAGCGGACCCTATGAAATCCAATTCATTCCGGCTGAACGTCGAAAGCCTGCGCTTCGGCAAATCATTACGGGGTCCGCCGGTCTGCTGGCGTTGATTCTGCTTGCCGGCGTCTGGCAGTGGACGCCATTGCGCGAGCTGATGGATGTGACCTCCTTGGTGGCTTCGTTGGAGGAAGTTGCCAATGGGCCAATGGCATTGCTCATGACTGTCGCGGGATTTCTGATTGGCGGGCTGCTGGTCATGCCGGTGATGGTATTAATCGCGGTGACCATTCTCGCCTTCGGGCCGTGGTGGGGATTCTGGTACGCGCTGATCGGCATGACCGCGAGCGCGTTGCTCACCTTCGGCATCGGCCGTCTGCTGGGCCGGCGGTTGATGGACCATCTCTCGGGCTCATGGGTGGAACGGATCAGCCGCACCCTGGCCAAAAAAGGTGTGCTGACTGTCGCGACGGTCCGAATGCTGCCCATTGCACCGTTTTCAATCCTCAATGCCGTCGCTGGTGCTTCGCACATTCGGGCGAGGGACTTTTTCCTTGGGACGGTGTTGGGGGAACTCCCGGGGCTTGTGGGCCTCGCGCTGTTTCTGGATCAGGTGACCGAAACCATCCGGCATCCAGGCCTCGGCAGTATTCTGCTCCTCGTCGTGATCGCTGTCGGAATCGTGTTGATCGCCTGGGCCTTGGGAAGATGGCTTTCCAACAGGCCAGATGATGTGCCGAACACAGAACGGACGGCCTGACATGCAGCTGACGTTCGCCACCTATAATATCCATCGATGCGTTGGACGTGACGGTCGGTATGATCCTTCCCGCATCCGCGATGTCATTCGTGAATTGGACGCGGACGTGATCGCGGTGCAGGAAATCGATACTCCGGATCGGCACGGGTTGGAACTCGCGCATTGGTTGGGAGAAGAATCCAAGTATCAGGTCATCGCCGGACCCACGTTGTTGGAGCGGAAAGGCCATCACGGCAACGCAGTCTTCACTCGCTGCCAGCGTGGAGAGATTCGGTTGGTGGATTTCAGTGTACCTGCGTACGAGCCCCGCGGTGCGATCGATCTGGATGTCACCTGTGGCGGAGTGACCGTGCAAGTCATCGCCACGCATTTGGGGCTACGTCCTTGGGAGCGACGGATCCAGGTCGAGCGGCTGCTCAAGTGCGTCAGACCGAATTGCGTGCTCATGGGCGACTTCAACGAATGGTGGCTCTGGGGCCATCCCCTGCGGGCGGTCAAGGCTATGTTTGGGCACACTCGCGCCTTGCCCACTTTTCCTTCCTTCCGGCCGGCCCTGGCACTGGATCGTATCTGGATTCGACCCACCGGTCGGCTCAAATCAATCGCCGTGCACCGAACTCGCCTTTCCGCACGAGCCTCGGATCATCTGCCGCTCAAGGCAGTCGTAGAATGGGATTCGGAGGAAAACACGGACGGGTAGGCCGTAAGCCTACCCGTCGAAGGTGGCGCTTTCCCAGGACCGTCACTGCACCGCAGACTCAGGTGCGCTTGCCGCAACCGACGCGTCCGGCTCGGCCATCAGATCCGGAATGGAGGTGTCCATGACTTTTAGCGCGCGTCCCTGGTCGTCCAGCCTGAGCGCGATGCGTGCCCCGACGATGACGTTCTCGAACAGATAGGCCTTCGGGACGTCGAAATAGATGGGGCGGCCCAAATCCGTTCTCAAAAGTCCCCGTCCCGTGTCTAAATCCAGCTTAAGCAGGGTGCCGGAAACCAGATGCAAAGGACCGTCTGCGCTTTCGGCCGTCACAGGAGGCGGCTGGCTCATGACTGCCGCGAGCCCAACGCTAAGCAAAGCCATCATGAATGTTGAGGGTGCAGTGCGATTGATCATAGCGTCTCCTTCCTTCGCCTATGCCGTCAGGTTGAACGGCAAGGCTCATCGCGCTTAACGACTAGGCGGAAGGTCCCAAAGGGGCCTTTGATCAGACCGCGGACGACGAGTGGCAATAAGACAAAGAGGGATAGCACGAACGCCCCGATCAACGGAACGGCCAACGCCCAGTAGGAGGGATCGGTACGTGTGAGCTCTGGGAGAATGCTGAGGACGATGATATTGCCGAGAAATAGCGTGAGCACAAACCCTCCAATACCCTGCCAGAGAATTCTCCAGCCTACGGCAACCATTTCCCAGTAGCTCAGCTTCATAGTTGACTTCACGTATCGCTTGAACGTCTTCCTCGCTTACGGCGGAGGATTTGGCGGTGGCGATGGGGGAGGAGGCTGTGTCGGACCCGGAAATGGTGTCGTTGGCGGAACTGGCGCCGGCGGCGGCGGAGCTGGCTGCGGGTTCGGAAACGTGGGACCGGGACTCGGGTTCGGCGGATCGATAGCACACACTGGTGCCACCCAGGCTCCCGACAGGGTTACCCCCAATATACCTGCGAGCAACAGCGCCGAACCGCGCACCATAACGGTCTTCTCGTTTACGCCGCCTGACCGAACCCGTCCCCCTGGTCAGTTGTATTTCCTCGCTTTGGGAGCGAGGGTTGCGAGACGTCCTCGAGCACCTTTCCGGTCAGTTGATGGTCCTGGGTGTGTACTGCAAGGTCTCCCATGGACACAATACCGACCAATTTGCGGTTCTTGTCCAGCACCGGCAATCGACGGATCTGCTGACCTGCCATCACGGTCGCCGCATGCTCCACATCGTCGTCCTCGAAGCAGTAGACGACCGAGGGGGTCATCGCCTCTCCGACGAGCACTGCCTTCGGATCGCGAGTGGCGGCGAGCACTCGGACAACCAAGTCCCGATCTGTCAATATTCCCACCAGGCCCTCTTCATCGCACACTGGGAGGACCCCTATGTCGAGCGTCTTCATCACTGACGCGGCATCCTCGGTCGTTGCATCCGGTGAGATGACTTCTGCCTGCGGGGTCATCACGTCTTTGATTCGAAGCATTGCAGCTCCCTCCTTTTCAGATCAGGCCATTGCTGCCGCCATGTCCCGGCAGGCAGCGGCACAACGCCGGCATTCGACCGCGCAGTCGCCACAGAGCGGGTGGTGGGGCGAGTGCTGCTCGCAGACGCTGGCGCACCGGTCGCAAATCTCCGCACAGGCACGGCAGAGCAGCTCCGTAGAAGGAGACAGGCGGCTCATCAAACGGGCCGAGAGAGCGCAGAAATCGGCGCAATCCATACAGAGCCTAATGCAGAGGTCTTGCAACTCTTTATGGCTGCCCCCCTCCATGCCGATCATGTCGTCGGCGCAGCTGTCGCAGATTTGCGCGCATGCAACACACGCCTCAAGACAATGCTGCATGTGCGGGTTGGGTGTTTGATCGTGGTGATGCATAACGTTCCTCTTAGGGTGATCGCGTGGTCGGCAAGAGAATAGTGAATAGCACGCAAAAGGCAGACCACAACAATGGGGGGCTTAAGGATCGAACGGCAAAGGGGACCGTCACGGCACGTTGTTCGCCGAGGACGACAAGCTGTCCCCGCACAGACACTCTGTCTGTTATCGAGAGCTATTTTTTCAACACCACGCCGTCAGATCGCCCATTCTGAGGACGACGAGTCCCATCCCGCGGCGCCTATTCATTGAGCGTCGTCTGCATGGCGTTGATGTCGGTCGGTATATCGACGACGTTGTACACGTAGCGCTTCGACGATGGGCCTTGTGCGATGGGTTCGCGCCACACCGTCACCGATGACAGGGCGATTGCCAACACGAAGACGGCACCACTCAAGAACCGGATAGCTCGGCCGGTCGTGGCTTGTGAACGTCGGCAGCAATATGGCGACGAAGGAATTGCATCCACAACTGTTGCCACACCGGCCAGCGATGCCCTCCCGGCGCGGTCAAGACATGCGCTGCCGGAAGAGTTGACGCCAGGAGGCGATGGGCGTCGACAAAGATGTCGTCGTCTCCGAAGGCCAGAAAAATATTCGGCGGAGACGTATTCCGCTCTCCGCGGGACCTGATCCACGACCATACGGCCCGGATCTCATCCGAAGGAGTGATGGTCGTTGTCCATTGCGCCAGTCCACCGGCCAGTACAATCTCCCGGACGACCGTGTCCGCCCCCAGATATGGAGCAACGGCCACGACGCCGTGCACATCCTGCTGATGGTGGCTGGCATACAGGAGCGCACCCAACCCGCCCATGGAAATGCCAGCCAGCCAGACGGACCGATAGCCGGAGGCGGCGGCGGGGAGGAGGACATCCTGACGGAGTTGTTCGAGAATGGTACGGTCGGCGTAGTAGCCATAATGAGCGTCCACCAACAAGACGTCGGCTGCCCACCCGTGAGCGCGCACGAGATCGACGAAGCCCCAGTCTTCGAAATCCTTTGCCTCATCGCCGATTCCGGGCAGGCAGATGAGGAGATCGCGCAGCGAGGAGAGCCCTTCGTAGGAGTGCCGTCGAATGTGAAACGGTCGAGGCGTGGGAAGAAACCGGAGCAGCGACGGATAATGCAGCGACAGCCGGGAGAGCGCCACGCGCTTCCACTTGGACAGTCGGTGGACCACCATGGACGATCACCGTTAGGCAGCCAGTGGCTGCAGGTCTCGAATCCAACCGACTTGATACCGGTGGGCATGCGTTCGAAGAAACTCGTCAAATTGCCAGAGCGTAAGCGGGGGAGGCAAGGCCTGCCGCTCGGTAATGGTCCGCAACAGATCGTCATGATACCGGGCGTAGACGGCAAAATCGCGTGGGAACGACACCGGGTCGGCCCCGATGAATTTACTGCGGAGGGCCGCCTGCTGGATGAGGCCGCTCCAGTCGGCAATAGAGGGTAAACCGATCGAATCGACGCCGTGGGAAAACAGGGTCAGATAAATCTCCTCGAAGACCCGCGTCGAAAGGTAGGAGTGGAGCGCGGCAAGCGATCCCTCGGTATTGAACACCATCCAAAACGGAATTGAGCCCGTGCCCAAGCACCAATAGGGCTCCATCAGGATGAACGAATCCACGAGGAGACGTGTGGAGGACAGACCGCGCCGCTCGTTCCACCAGCGATGAAGGTCGGCGACCATCGGACTCATCGCCTCGGGCTCCTCGAACACCAGACGGCGCACCGAACAGGCCCGTTCCGCAGCATACGCCAGAACCTCGTCGCCGAGCGAGGGAGCGAACCCCCATTCGGCTTCGGGCGCCTTCCGATCCGCTTCGGGCGGATCCCACTTCGTGCGGTGTGAACGATACCGGCGCAGATATTCGGCGACGCGAGGACCGCCTCGATGCATTTCCTCACGCGTGGCGCCTCCCAGTGCGCCGAATTGAAAGAGATGACGGCCGCCGCAATCGGTCACCGGCCATGATAGTCGGCAATCCACCAGCACGATGGTGCCCCCCGGTTCCAGACATTGATCGAGGAATGTCCGATAGGTCTCTCCCAACGAGAGCTTCTTCACACGAAAATAGCTCATCCGGCGGACCATCAGGCGGTCTTGGACGGGATCGTGCATATGGTGGAGCTGCAATCCCGGATTGCGTTCGAGCACAGCGCGCGCTGGTTCCAGACTCCATCGGAGTTCGTCTTTGGGCTCGTCGGGATGGACGCCGGACCGTGCGACCGGGACGAGAAAGGTTTGCGGGAGCCAGGGAATTCCCAACGCCGCCCAGAGATGGGCGGCGGCGCCGTTCGAAGATCCAATGGCCACAGCGGGATAGCGTCGTTTGGGATATTGACTGACCGCCCAGCGCGCCAGATCGGTTTCGGTGACGCGGTCGAGTTGACGCGCGGCAATCGCCTCAAACCACCCGCTCCATATATACACTTGCTCCTGCAGGAACGATGGCAGCTGGTTGACCATGGCGGAAAGTCCCTTGACGGCCGGCCTGGCCCACGGCGGAACGGCTCCCAGCATAGGGAAATCCCTGCCATGTAAAAAGCGGCCGAGCGCCGAGAGCATTGCCGACGCAGAGTCGAAATCTGCCAGATAACTTGGTTTGTCCGACATGTCACAACCGCAAGAAGGGTCGAATGGCATCGATGAAAATCGCCGGCGCCGTGTAGTTGATCGTGTGGGCCAATCCGGGAAGCACGAGCAGGTGTCCTTTTGGCAGCAACCGCACGATCCGTTCGGCCCAGCCCTGCGGAACCAGGACATCGCGGGAGCCTCGGACGACCAACGTCGGTGCGCTGATGTGAGGCAGCTTCGACTCAAGGCGATCAGACAAAGCCATGCGCACGGCGGCGGCGATGCCCCGCCAACCCGCTCTCCAATAGTCGCGGAGCATCAGCCTTCCCAGTCCGGGCGATTCAATCCGGGAATTCTTCATGAGACGAAGTACCTGCGTGCCCAGCGACCGGGCGGCGGGATCGATCGTTGGCCCTTGGAGCACAAGTCGCTGCACGAGTTCGGAATACCGAATGGCAAAGTCCACGAGAATCTGACACCCAAAACTATTGGCGATGAAATGCGCACGGGACAGCTTCAACTGCTGCATCCACTCGGCAAGACAGTCTCCGAGATGATGCAGGTCGATGTGTGGCGGCCGGTCGCTCAATCCATAACCTGGCAGATCCGGAACATAGATCCTGGCAAAGGGCGACAACTTATTGGCGGCGGGCATCATGTAATCACCGGCGAGCACGAATCCATGCACGAATACGACCGGCGGCGCAGAAGGACATCCGCCGACTCTCGTGTGGACGCGCCCCATTTGCAACGGGACACTGATTTGTTCCCACTGGACGTTCATATCTCTTCATGCGTTTTTCAGCGCGGATGGCATCACTGCCGCAATGTGACGCCACGTGGCCCAGCACACCACACTGGCAAGCACGAGATGCAACAGCGTAAAGGTCGCCGTAGGAATCCACATAGCCGATTCTGCGGCGGTCATCAGTAAAGACATCGCGATCCCGAGTGCGGCGAAGATGATGTCAAAGCCCAGGGACATCGCCATGCGGATGCACGCCGCAAGCACCTCCGTCATCGGGTCACAGGCTCGTCAAACAATTGGGCCGACACCGCGGACGCGGGTCGAGGCATGAGCCGTGTGACGCTATTGGATCTCGAACGGGCCTGAATCCACCAGGCCGCGAGTCCCATTCCGGCCAAGGCCAGCCACCCGCGATGCTGATTCATCCAGGCTTGCACGCTGTAGTCGAGCGCTCGATCGCTGAATTGTCCGCGGGCGCCATAGTCACCCGGCAAGGGGCAGTAGAGGTTGTCCGGACGCCCCGGTTGCACCGGTTCTTGCGTTTGTTGCGATTCATATCCGATAGAGGCGAGGTAATGGTCGAGTGTGCCGGGGATGAATTTATCTCCGATGATCGCTTGGACGGTCGGGAAGCCGACAGCGAACGCTCGGCGACGGTGATGTGCCGCCCAATAGACGGCGCGTGCGATGACCTCTGGCTGATAAATGGGGGGAACCGGCTGAGGGTGGCGCGGCATACGCGTCCTGATCCAGGAGAACTGCGGGGTGTTCACCGCCGGCAGCTGCACGCTCGTGAGATGAACTCGACTGCCGTCGTGGATGAGCTCGGATCGAAGCGATTCCGTAAAGCCTTGCACGGCGTGTTTGGCGGCGCAGTAGGCGGACTGCAATGGAATTGACCGGTAGGCCAGTGCGGAACCGATCTGGACGACAACACCACGATTACGCGGGACCATACGCCGAAGCGCTGCCAGCGTGCCATAGACATAGCCGAGGTAGGTGACGTCTGTCACGCGGCGATATTCGTCCGCGTTCATTTGAAGGGCCGGAGAGAGGACCGAGACCATCGCATTGTTGATCCAGATATCGATGGGTCCCAATTCCTGCTCAATGCGTTCTGCCGCCTCGTCCACCGCCCGGTCATCGGAGACGTCCGTGGGGATCTCAAGGGCACGACCGCCTAGGCGTTCCACATCGAGCCGCGCGCCTGCCAATCCGTCACGACTTCTCGCGAGAAGACCCAAGGAGTCCCCATGCTTAGCGAACTCGCGCACGATCGCTCTTCCGACACCGGCGGACGCGCCTGTCACGACGACGACTTTGGATCGTCCTCTTCCTGCTTCCCTCATTGCTTCGCCGCTCCCACGGTGGTGTCTTGTCCTTGGTGCGGTTGGTGACCGACGCTGACCCATATGGAGAGAACCAGCAGCACCAACAGCAGGTAAAAGGCCACACGAACCGCGTCAAGATACGGTGTGGTGAACACGCCAAACGCATACAAGGCGAACACAATCACCGCTGTGAGCAAGAGTCCTGTCAAAAACATCATCATGAGAACCTCCGTATCATCCGGCGCTTTGCCACTCTCCCTTCGGCGTCCTACTCGCCCCTGGCAAATGCGATCGTCGTGAACAGAGTGTTTGGCGCCTGACGATGATGTGTGTTGCACGACAAGCAGTTCATCGAACTCCATGAGGCCGGCGCTGCGCAGAACAACCAGTCGATACGGGCCGACCGGCGATTGGGAGATTGCGAATGAGGGTGCAAGCAGGGTGCCGACGGGATGCGGTCCTGCCATCTCTAACTCAACCTTCGTCGTGTACGCCACTGATCGGCTGGACCTTCTGTCCACGTCCAGACAATTTGTCTGGACAATGTGGAGGCTGATCTCCGCAAGCTGGGGAAATCCCGCATCTTCGAAGCGGCCCACGATTTGCACGAGGCTCCTGAATGAGTCGGACGAAGTGCCCCTCGATCTCGCGGCATCCTTCCGAGGCATGTGGTGATAGGCCAGTTGCTGCGTCAAATTGGCGTCGTGATCGGGCTAACGGTCATTCTGACGTTTCCGGTGACCGTGGTATCCGGAGCCGGGTCCCAGAAACAAGCCGATCATGATCATACGAACTGTGTGGCAGTGACCGGTGGCAAGGGGCATGTTCGCGGAGTAGTAGAGGATCTGAGCCGGCACGTACAAGTTTCGTCGGCAATGCGAGCACACAGGCTAGACGAGAGGTGATGATATGCACAAGCGTGCAGCCAGCGCTGAGAAGAAATCATGCAAAACGCCAGCAGAGGGAGGACCAGCTGCTGATCGAGGCGAGGCCGGCTTGCTGCCGTCGTCGAGGGAGTATCTGAGCCAGATGGCAAGTGATTGGGTCGAACGGCGAATTCCTACTAATAACAGGAGGGCTTTCATGAAGACTACAATGCTGACGATGATGATTTTGGCCTTGTTGACCTGTTTCGTGATGACCGGACCGGTTCCTGTCATGGCAGAGCCGTCAGGCTCCACCACGATGGGCGGAGGCGGCATGCCGCAGGCTGACAAAATTCCGCATGACAAGCAAACCGATCTCACTCCCGGGCAGCCAGGCGTTCCCGACGAATATGCGACAACGCCGGTTCGTCAGGGCAAACTGAAGGAAGTCACCGACAGCAAGTGGTTGAATCAGCCGGTGACCAATACCCAGGGCGAACAGCTTGGCAAGATCACCAAGGTCCTGAAGGACGAGCAAACGCAGAACATCGAATACGTGATGTTCCAGTTGAAGGATGCTCAATCGGCCCGCCCTCTGCCCTGGAGCAAGTTCCAGGAAAAAGGCGACAAGCTGGTGCTCAATGCGACCAAAGAGGAACTGCTCCCCAGTGTGAGTTCAAAGGATGCGAAAGATATGTCGCCGGATTTGGCGATGTTCATGGATGAGATCGAGCAGAAGCGAAATGAGCCTAAGGCAGCGGGCGGCGGCAATGAGGCCAAGGCCGGCGATCCTGGTACGCTGTCCGGCGCGGCGACAATGGGTGAAGACGCGACAGGCACGCATCGGTCGGCCCCTGCGACCCCCGCTCCCGGTTTCGAACACGACGCCGACAAGGCGAAGAAAAAGTAACTCGCACCCAGGCCTGGTCCCGCCCGATCGGCATTTGTTCCGGTCGAGGCGGGGCAAGGTTCCTACCCTGTATCCCCCTCTTGTTGTGTGTAAGAACGGCGAAGGAGTTTTTGTCCGGCGACGGGCTTACTTGTCTGAATGTCGGCGGAGTGTCGCTATGAAGCAGCCACCATCAAGCGTTTTCATCAATTTCATGCGGCCTGTCTCTTGCACATCTTGGTGATTGTTTCTTGCGCATCACGCGGCGGTCGTACACTTCAATCACGTGTTACACATTTTCATGGAGGGAAACACAATGAAAGGACATCGCATCATCCTTGGGTCTGCTCTGTTGATGCTTGCCGGCTGTCAAACCATCGGCGGAGAGAGCTTGCCGACGTTGACTCGTACGGGCGAAGTGAAGGACGTGGTGATTCGTGAGACTGCCGAGCCTGCATCAGTGACGGTCAATCCCGGCGATGAGGTTCGTTGGATCAATAAACGCCAGGACAATGTCAAGGTGATTTTCTTGAATCCAATGACGGAAAACCTCTCGTGCCAGCGCAACTTCGGTGGTCTGCTGGGATTTGGAACCAAGCGCAATGAATATTCGGCCAAATTGGGGCCCAATGAAACGGCTAGCGTCTGTTTTCGCGATCCGGGTGAGGTGAGGTATGTGGTACGAGCCAAGTCAGGTGATCCCATAGGCGAGCAAAATATCGCTGGCAACATCATGATCGGGCGGGACATGGCTCGTGAAGCGCCTGTCCAGAAGGAGGACCGCCGGACTTCAACTAGTGAAGAGCGTAGCGCGGCACGTGTTGACGAAGAGCCAGGGACCGTTCGCTAGGAAACTGCCGAGGCCACGACTGGGGGCGGACCCTAGGGTGAGCTAGAGAGTTCACTAATGTCCCTAGTCGTGGCCTTATGGTCTGATGGGCACAGACGGGGTCCTCTCATGTCAATGGTGAAGGAGGCGTCATGCTGCAATTAGTCCAGGACTGGTATGTCGCACGCGAAGTCAATCACGACGAGAGCTTGACTGAAACGCTGATGGAGTGGTTCAGCCGCCGGCCCTCCTTGCGTGACGTGACGGTGTTTGTTGCGGAGGGTGTGGCGACGCTGCGGGGTTCAGTCCCGACGAATTGGGACAGGGCGCTGGCGATCGAGTTGGCGTGGGATGCGGGAGCCGAGGATATTCAGGACGATCTAAAGTTGACACGACCGCTGGCCGCCTAACTGCTACCGCCTATTTCTTTGACCGGCATCGAGAGCGGCTTGATGCCGGCATTCCCTTTACAACAGCATGCGCCGGAATCGTCAAGGGAAGGGTTCCTCTTCTCCCTGGTAGGCGCGAGGTGTGACATAGTGATGCGATTTGCTGCAGTCGCCATAGATTACGACGGAACGCTAGCCCAAGACGGTCTTGTCGATTCCTCGACGGCCGCCGCGCTTGAACAGGTGGTGGCCTCGGGGCGGAAGTTTATTCTCGTGACGGGACGCATGCTGCGTGAACTGTTACCGCTCTTTCCGCAAGCCACGCTGTGCGCCAGAATCGTTGCTGAGAACGGCGCCGTGTTGTATCGTCCTGCGACCCGCGACCAACGTCTTCTCGCGGACCCGGCCTCTGCCGTCTTGATCAACACCTTGAAGCGCAAAGGGGTGACTCCGCTCGACGTGGGCGACTCCATCATAGCGACCGTGAGGCCACACGAAGTACCGATCATGGAAGCGATTCGGGATCTGGGACTCGAACATCACGTCATCTTCAACCGGGAGTCGGTCATGGTCCTGCCTCCTGGCATTAACAAGGCGACCGGCTTGGCTGCAGCGCTGGATGAACTGCAGCTGTCGCCCCACGAAGTTGTCGGCATCGGTGACAGCGAAAACGACCATGCCCTGTTTCAAGCCAGCGAGCTGGCCGTCGCGGTGGCCAGCGCGGTGCCCACGTTGCGTGACGCAGCCGATTGGGTGACCGCTCGAAGCAACGGTGCCGGTACAAGCGAAGCGTTGCTTGCCCTGGTTGCAGACGACATGGCGGGTCACGCCAGACGGCTCACCCGCCACCGCATCACGCTGGGGTCACGACAGGGAGGTGACCCAGTGACGATGTCTCCGGTAGGGGAAAATCTGTTGATCGCAGGCACGTCGGGCAGCGGAAAATCGACCTTGGCACATGCCGTCCTTGAACAGTTGGTCGACCAGGGCTATCAGAGCTGCGTGATTGATCCAGAGGGCGATTATCCCTCGATGGAAAAGATGATCATGTTTGGGAATTCGCAGCGGGGCCCTACGGTGGTCGAAGTGATGACTGCCCTGGAAAATCCCAAGGCACAGGTCCTCGTCAACCTCGTCGGACTTCCCCTGGAAGACCGTCCAGCGTTCTTTTTGGAACTGCTGCCCAAACTGCAAGAGAGGCGAGTGCGCACGGGGCGGCCTCATCGGATCGTAGTGGATGAGACGCATCATCTCATGCCGAAACGCTGGCCCGCGATGCCGGAATCTCTCGAGGACCTTCACAGCATGATCTTCGTTACCGTTCACCCTGATCGGCTCGCGCCTCAAGTGCTCGATTCGGTCGATCTGGCCGTAGCGCTGGGTCACGAGCCGGCCTCAACGTTACAGCCTCTGGGGGATCATCGTCGTTCTCGCCGGATGATCGCTGTGAATGAGTTGAAGCCGGGCGAAGCCCTGTTCTGGCAAAGAGCCGAAGATCTGCCACCCGAGCCACTGCTGATGGCGGTTCCACGCGCCGAACGGCAACGGCATCGGCGAAAATATGCGGAGGGGGAACTGCCTCCTGAGCGCAGTTTTTATTTCCGAGGTCCCGACGGCAAGCTCAATCTCCGTGCGCAGAATCTCATCATGTTCCGTCAGCTCGCGGATGGCATCGACGACGAGACTTGGCTCCATCATCTTCGGCAGGGGGATTATTCTCGATGGATGAAAACGGCCATCAAGGACCCTTCGTTAGCGGAGATTGTCCATGAGGTGGAGGACATGCCGGAACTTTCCGCGCACGAGAGCCGGCAACGCGTGGCCACTGCGATCCAGGAGCGATACACCTTGCCGGCGACCGGAATCTAAATGGTGTAGAAAGGAGGGCGTATGCGCACACTCTTGATTCTTCTGTTTGGTGGGTCGGCCCTGATGATGAGCGCTTGTGCGCAGGAACAGGGTAAAAGTTATTGGTTGCGTCACGCCCCCGTCACACTCTCGCAGGCGGCAGATATTGCAGAAACCAACGGACCGGGTCGAGCCGTAGGAGCCGAATTGGGTCACTCAGGGAACCGAGTGTTTTATGAGGTCGAGATCATTAACACTGTGAATGAGACACGGCGTCTTCGCGTCGACGCGGAGAGCGGCAAAATCGTCAAGCGGGATGATTGAATTTCCTGCCTCTTTGTTCCGAACGCTCCATGTGATCTGCAGCCGCGAGTATCTCTGTTTCATCGACACGCGCACGGTTCACCATCAATCCGAATTCCCGTGGATGATCTCCCTGTTCTATGTGTGCCTGCAGACAATCACCGAATAGGAGCCGGCGGAATCGGTTCGGGGTGCGGCGGTGGAACCGGAGAGGGGGGGATGGGCCTTCCAGGAGGGGAGGGAACAGGAGCGGGTGGAATCGGCCGAGGATCACCAGGCTCTGCGTCGCCGGCTTGCGCAGCGGCTAGTCCAATGCATAGCAGCACGCTCGCGGCCCATAGGAACACTACGGGAGCGCGTCGGACGACTGACCGGCCTTCTCTACGCTGCGAAGGCTGGATAGGCGGCCTGAGTTTGTCGGCGGACATGAGGTGCATGTTTTGGAAGACCACAGATCGCGGACCTGATCGTGTTGAGCAGGTCGGAGTGATCGAACGGTTTCTCGAGGATGGCATAGGCCGGTTCAATTAAGCCGTGAGCCGTCTGTCCTGTCAACAGCACATCGCTGGTCGCCAAAATGACTGGCAGATCGGGCCACATGGCTTGTGTGAGGTCCAAGAGCTCCAGGCCGTCCATTTTGGGCATATGATAGTCGGTCAACAGCACGTCATAGCGCCGCTTCTTGAGCGAGTCGAGGGCCTCGAGCCCGTCGCACGCTTCGTAGACGTTGTACCCGGCTGCGCCCAATACCGTGCAAATCAGCATCCGTACAGCATCGTCGTCCTCGGCGACGAGCACTCGCTTACCGTAACCGTCCATCGAAGAACCCCCTTTGCGAAGAACCCCCATCGTCGTGGAAGAGATCATTTGACTAAAGCAAGGTCCGGACCTTGAAGCGGCGTCAAATCACGCTGGGGTTCAGCAGGCAGACCCGGGGAAGGATCCCTAGGATCAGGACGCCCTGTCCAGGGCAGGACAAGATGTCCGCGTCAGCAGGGAAAACCGAAATACCGGAGTTTTCTCAGCAACGTCTTGCGATGGATGCCCAGAATCGCCGCCGACCTTCCGAGATCCTGGTTATGCGCTTCGAGCACGCGAAGGATGTGGTCCTTCTCGAGTTCGGCCAGCGTCACCCAGCCTCGTGCTTGGGCGGCGGCCTGCACAGTGGCACTTTGAATGTTTTGCGGCAGGTCCTCGGGGAAGATCACAGGGTGGGGCGTCAGTGCTAGGGCGCGTTCGATCGCATGCTCCAACTCGCGAATGTTCCCCGGCCACCAGTACCGGTTCAGCAACGCCATGGCCTCAGGCGAAATCCCGGTCACCGGCGGTGATTTTTTCCCGCCGTACATCTGGATAAAATATTGGGTCAACAGCGGAATATCTTCAGCACGTTCGCGGAGGGGGGGAATGATGATGGTCACGACATTCAACCGGTAATACAAATCTTCACGGAACGTCCCGGCCTTGACCAGCTGCTCCAAATCCTTCTTCGAGGCAGCCACAATACGGACATCGATAGTCATGGGACTTGTACTGCCGACCCTCCTGATCTCCCGTTCCTGAATCACCCGCAGGAGCTTGCCTTGAAGCACGGGCGAGAGGTCGGCGACCTCGTCGAGGAAACACGTACCCAGATGGGCTTTTTCCAGCAGGCCTTTTTTCGAGGCGACGGCACCGGTAAAGGAGCCGCGCTCGTGCCCGAACAACTCCGATTCCAGTAGCGTTTCCGCAAGAGAACCCCCATCGACGGCCACAAAAGGACCGGCGCTCCTCGCGCTGTTGGCATGTATCGCCCTGGCAATCAACTCCTTCCCTGTGCCGCTTTCGCCTTGAAGGAGAACGGTGCTTTCCGTATTCGCGACGCGCGCAATCGACTTGTACACGGACACAATGCCAGGGCTGCTGCCGACCAGATTGTCGAAGCGGTATCGGTGTTTGAGCTGTTCTTTCAGCGCCTGGTTTTGCCGCGAAAGATTCTTGTGGTCCAGGGCTCGCTTGACCACCAGCCGGATGTCGTCAACGATGAAGGGTTTACTCAAATAGTCGAATGCGCCGGAACGGAGGCCATCCACGGCGGTCTTGAGCGAGCCGTACGCGGTCATCAGAATGACCGGCACGTCCGGGTGCCGAACCCGGAGTTCGGCCAGCAGCCCCATGCCATCCAGATCGGGCATGTGAATGTCGGAAATGACCAGATCGGGAGAACGGCTGTTGATTCGATCGAGGGCGGTCTTGCCGTCGGCCGCGGTGTCCACGTTGTAACCTTCCTTCGAGAGAATTTCCCGAAGCAGGGTCACCGTTTCTTCATCGTCATCGACGACGAGGATCTGAGCAGGATCGTCCATTAATGTGTTCCTTTGTCGACTGCAGGCACGCGCTCTGCTGCAGGCAATTGAATGGTAAAGGTCGTTCCTTTGCCGGGCTCGCTCTCGACGGTGATCCGCCCGTCGTGGGCCCTCACGGTTTCCTGCACGATGGCCAACCCGAGACCCGTCCCCCGTCCGGCCTGCTTGGTGGTGAAAAAGGGTTGGAAAATCTGTGCCGAGTGATCCGGTTTGATTCCATGTCCGGTATCGGCGATTTCAATGGCCACCCCGCCGGCCTGATGCAAGCCTCGGCCGAGGGTGACGGGATCAGCCAGCGCTGTGCGCAGACAGAGCGATCCGCCGTCGGGCATGGCTTGAAGGGCATTTTCTATAAGATGGTTGAACGCTTCCTGCATGTGCTGGCGGTCCGCCTCGACCAATGGGAGGTCCGCGGTCAGTTCGGTAATGCAAGCCACGTGCTGGCGCTCGCATTCGGTTCTGAACAGACTCGCGCACTCCCGCAGACAGTCGTTGATGTCGATCTTCTTCCGCACCGGCGGCGCACGCCTGGTATATAGCAGCAGGTCCTGAATGATGCGTGACGTCCTCTCGATCTGGGCTTCTACCGTTTGCAAGCGCCCTCTGACCTTGGAAGGGAGCGACGAATCCTCCATGAGCAATTGCACGTGGCCGGAGAGCGCGGTCAGCGGCGTGCCGATTTTGTGGGCAACGGTGGCGGCGAACTGACCGATGGCAGAGAGTCGCTGGGCCCGCGCGGCCGCATGCTGTGCTGCCGAAAGCATTTCGTTCGTGCGTGCGAGAGCTTCATTTTTCGCGCGCAATTCCTCGCTCGTATGGCGCAAATCGGCTTCTGCCTGCTTGCGATCGCTGATGTTGCGTGCGACGACGGCGAGGCCGGAAATCGTTTTATCAGAGCCCATCACGGCGAACGCCTGTACATGCAGCCACTCGGCGTGGACGTCGTTCTGTCGGCATTGAATTTCGTAGGCCAATGGTTTTCCCGTCTCCCGAAGCTGTTGGAACCGGTCGGCCGGCAGGCCGAGCGAAGCCCACAAGGAGGCCGGCGGCTCGACGCTCAAGAGGGCATCGCGCGATGGGCCAAAGAGCCGCACGAACGCATCATTCACCTCGAGGAGCCTCCCGTCGAACGTGGCGTAAGCGATGGCATCGTACGAGGAGTGGAAGATGCTTTGGAACCGTTCCTGCACCTCGTGAAGCGCCGCCTCCGCGCGCGCCCGGCCGTGCTGTTCCAACAGAAGGCGATAGCGCCCTTCGCTTTCACGCAATGCCTCAGCGATTCGACGGTACTGCAGAAGAAACAGACCGGTGAAGAGCAGCACGACAAGCCCGAGCCCGCGGTTAATCAAGGCCAGCTCGTACGAAATTCCTTCCTTGGAGTCGAGCATGCCGATGAGCAACAGCCCGCTGCTGATGCCCAGTGCGACGCCGGTATATTGAGGCAGAAGCTGCGTCGTCAGGACGACCGGAACGAGGTACAGTAACCAGACAGCGACCCCCAACGGCAGGATGCGATCCGCCGCGAACGTCGCGAGCGTCACCGTCAGGAGAAGGATGATCGTCACGGCCATCCTGCTGCCTCTATCGATACGTTCTGGTCTTTCGGTGTCGGTTGTCATGTCTCCGTTCGGGACAAGTTGTCCAGGCACATTGTCCGATCCAAATGTGAAGTATGACTCTTTTGTGGGATTCTTCGTCGTAATTTCAATGATCTACACCAGAATCGCACGCCTGGCAGTCTTTGTGCTCTCCCAGGGGATGAGCGATGGCGGACTGAGACAACGTACCGCCGGGCAATAAACCTTTCCTGAAGAAGGAGACGCCAGCATGAGCTGTGAGCGATGCGGAGGTTTCAAGGTGTTCGATTACTTTGACGGTCCGTTTCATTGCAGTGGATATCGTTGCATCAACTGCGGCGCGATCACGGACATGCGGATTGCCATGGCGACGCAGACGAGGACAGTCGTTCCACCTCGGCGGACAAAACCTGTCCGGGGCACATCACTTGGTACGCCCCAAGCCGGGGCTACTCATCCGGGTCAAACAGAACACCAGCCATGAATCCACACCCCGCCCCGACCGTGCCGGTTGTTGACGCACGCTGGCACGGCGGAGGGTCCCTGAGCTGAACAGCTTCGGAACCAATGTTGGCGTATTTGGAATCTTCTGGTCAGGAGCTTTCATGGGAAGCCTCCATTCGGATTCCACCGATTCCCCGGATACTTAAGGCCAGTGTCCTCGAAGACTAGGGGGGAGTACACTGGGACAACCCCTAGGCCCAATTTTGGATCCTCACTTTCGCGATCAGTGCAGCCCCGTTCAAACACACAGTCGAGCCAGGGGGCCGAGCGGTATTGCCGTGACCGGTCGTCTGGCCAAAGTGCGGCGATGACCCGAAAAAGCGCGTTCACGGTTCTCTCTTCCGCGAGGGCCCACCAGGCCAGATGGCCGGGCGGAGTGAAGACGACTTGGTCCGGCACACACGTGGCCAGCCGAAATCCGTAGGATTCCGTCAGATACTCGAGCTGGGGGGCTGAATAGCCGTACAGATAGGGAAATGTCAGCAGATTGTTGCAGGCCAGTGCTACATCGAACGGTCGGCGACATCTCCGAGGCAGAAGAGAGCGTATCCGCAGCATCCACGCAAAACAGGCGCCGTTCGGCACGCGCAACACCAAGACGCCGCCGTTGCGCAACAAGACAACAGCCTGTTCCAAGAGGGGACGGGGATCCGGCAGTTGATCGAAGGTGTTCCACACCACCACCGCATCGAATGACCCTGGCGTGAATCGCGCCTCGTCGAGCATGCCTTCGAAAATTGGAAGCCCGCGCTCGCGACAAAATGCCGCCACATCGTGGCCCGGTTCAACACCGACCATGTCCCAGCCTTGCGTTTGGCCTTCCAGCAGGAAGCCCCCGACAAAACTGCCCACTTCCAGGATTCTCGGCCGTGACCGTTTCGCGCATTGAGCCAAGTACCTGGCCAGCAGCGGTACTTTCATCCTTGCCCAACGCTGCTGAGTGGCGAGCTCGGTGCGAAGATATTCGTCATCATATCGTTCTGTCGCGTAGGCCTTGGTGACGGCCTGGGTGGGTGGACGGGGATTGCGATACAACAGGCCGCAGTCCGTACAGGTCACGATCTCTGTCGAATAATCCTGAGTAAAATGGACGCGGTCGGTGGCTGTGGCAGTATTCTGTCGGGACCAGGGGCTGCGATAAAACGACTCGAGAAATTTGTGCTGCGCCGCGATATCCTCGGCCGAACACACGAGACGGAAACGGCCGGACCCGCAGACCTGGCATGCAATCCGCACACGGGGCTGACGTTCAAGATCGATTGCGCCAGCGCTGTCTTTCCCTGCGAGGGATCGCATGTCTCTCCGCGGCTAAATCACACTCTAGGCGTCAGTTTCTCACTCGCCAACTGGGCAGAACCCAAGAACGTCGATTCCTCGCCTGCGAAAGCCGGAAACCCGAGGGCCTGTTGGAAATGGAGGCAAGACAAAGAAGTAGGGAGCGAATATTTTACATTCGCCAAGCGAAAACTAGGGAA
>JAICVE010000128.1 GCA_025935475.1 Nitrospira sp.
CTCAGATCTTGTCGTGATCGCCGGACGGCCCAGCATGGGCAAGACAAGCCTCGTGCTCGGCATGGCTGCTCATGCGGCGCTCCATGCGGGAACCTCGGTAGGCATCTTTAGTCTCGAAATGTCGAAGCCCCAAATCGTGTTGCGCATGCTCAGCTCTGAAGCGCGTGTCGACTCCCATGCGCTCCGCACAGGCAAACTGCAGAAGGAGGACTGGTGGCGTCTGGCGGAAGCCGCCGGCCGTCTCGAGCAGGCCCCCATTTATATCGACGATACGGGCGGCATCACGGTTCAGCAAATGCGCGGCAAGGCCCGTCGGTTGAAGGCGGAGCGGGGACTCGACTTACTGATCGTGGACTACTTGCAGCTCATGCAGGGGCGGAGCGATGCCGAGTCGCGCCAACAGGAGATCTCAGACATCTCCCGGTCGCTCAAGGCTTTGGCCAAGGAGTTGAACGTGCCGGTCGTGGCCCTCTCGCAGCTCAGCCGGGCCGTTGAAGCGAGGAAGCCGCCGATCCCGATGCTTGCGGATCTCCGCGAGAGCGGCGCAATCGAGCAGGACGCCGACGTTGTGATGTTCATCTATCGCGAGGACGTCTACGATCAGAACTCCGAACGCAAAGGAATTGCAGACATTCTTGTCAGTAAACATCGCAACGGTCCGATCGGAAAAAAAGAACTGTTCTTCCATGACCGTTACGCCAAGTTTGAAAGTCTCGACAATCGTGAAGTCGTTTGACCCTGCCCCGACCGGTTCGTATAATCGTTGAGTGTGCTCGGCTCACCTCATGAATGACCGCTGGTTCGTCCTATGACACGGAATGGATGGTTCGGCACCGCAGTGGATGGACGGTGCGTGCGCTGCGCGTGCGGTCTCGTGTCCCTGAGTGTCCTCTTGGCCTGCGCCTCGCCTCCGCCCACAAAGGTGGCGCGATCGGCCGAAGCTGCGGAAGCACCCACGCCTGCGGCGTCAGCCGCCCGCCCGGCCGATGCCTCCGCCGCCTACCATTTCATGTTGGGGTATCAAGCGGAACTCGCCCAGAATTCGGAACAGGCGCTCAAAGAGTATCAGGCGGCCCTGAAGGCGGATCCCACGGCCTTGTCGGTCAAGGCGCGGCTCGCGACCCTGTATTTCTCGCTCGGGGACATGCCCAACGCCCTGCGGTATGCAGAGGAAGTGGCGGATGGAAAGGCTGACGACGCTCGCATGCTCACCCACATGGCCGGCATCATGGCCCAGGCCGGCAAGAGTGAGAAGGCGTTGAGCGTTCTCGATCGGGCCATCGAACTGGATCCCGAGTCCGGCGATGCATATTTTACCAAGGGACTCTTGCTGCTGAACCTCAAGCGTCCTGCCGAAGCGGAGCAGGCGATGCGTGCCGGGATCGCCCGAGCACCCGACAATGCTGTCGGGCATTACCATTTAGGGCGCATCCTGCTGGAAACGGGAAAGGTGGACGACGCCATGGCGAGCTTTGAGCGCGCCATCACCGTGAATACGGCGTTCGAGCCAGCGTATTTGGCGCTGGCCTCCATGCATGAGGCCAGACACGAGAAGGACCAGGCTGTCGCGGTGTTGAAGAAATATCTGCAGCACGTCAATCCTCGTAACCGTGAAATCCGACACCAACTCGTGCGGATCTACGTCGACGCCAAGGATTACCAGGGCGCGAGAAAAGAACTGGAGGACCTCCTTGCGGAAGATCCGTCGGATCTGGACGCGCAGCTGCGGATGGCCCTCATTCATGGCGAGCAGAAGGAATACGCTCAGGCCATTGATCGTCTGAATGGGATCCTCAAGGTGCGACCGGCGGAGGTGAAAGTCCGGGACTACCTCGGCTACATCTATGAAGAATCCAAGGATACCCAAAAGGCGTTAGAGACCTATGCGTTCAACGTCCAGCTCGAGCCGACCTTCTTCGAAGGACACCTTCACCTAGGCGTGCTGTATTACCGCCTGAAACAATTCCCCGAAGCGACTGAGCATCTGGGACGGGCCATCGCCCTGAATCCAAAACAGCCGGAATCCCATATCGTGCAAGGACTCGCCTATCTTCAACAGGAACAGTACGACAAGTCGGCGGAAGTCTTTCTGCAAGGGATTCGTCACAATCCGAAGAATGCCGACCTCCATTTCAACCTGGGAACCGCCTATGACAAGCTGAACCGATTTGATGACGTGGTCCAGGAAATGGAAACAGCCATCAAACTCGATCCGCATCACGCCGACGCACTGAATTATCTCGGCTACAGCTACGCGGAGCGTGGGATCCGGATCGATCAGGCGGTCTCTCTCACGAAACAAGCCGTCGCCCTCAAGCCAGAGAACGGCTACTATGTGGACAGCCTTGGGTGGGCCTTCTTCAAGTCGGGCCAGGTGTCGGAAGCGCTAGTGGAATTAAGGCGTGCCGCGGCGCTGGTCGGTGACGATCCGGTCATTTACGAGCATCTCGGCGACATCTACGCGACGCAGCAACGCCTCTCGGATGCGCGGGAAGCCTGGCTCCATGCGTTGGAACTCGATCCGACCAACCTCAAGCTGATGGATCGCTTTCGCGAGCAAGGGATGGGAGATCCAGCCCAAGAAGAGCGGATCCAGCAGGCGAAGCGCAGGGTCGCGGGCCAAAAACCTTCTCTCCCGATCGCGCAATAGCCGACAGCGAACCAGTCATTTCCTTGCCATCACTGGCAATCCTGCTAGACTCCGGCCATTGACGGGTCTCCTCAACAGCATGCTCCTGCGCTCACCGTATCTGATCGTGTTGTTCTGTATCAAAACTGGATGGGCCGGAAACGAAGGTCTGCAGAGAGTCGCATCTCGCAGAAACGGCAATGCATCTGGCCACCTTACGTAAGCCAATACGCATGGTGCCGATGTTTCGTCCCGTACGGGATGACAATTATTGGCTTATCGGAGCAGAACTCGTTAACGATTGTTATAGGTACCTTCTGCCTACAATACGGCTATCGGCCCTAACCCCTTGATAAATGGCGGGGGTCCTATCCATTGCCGCTGGGAACTCCCTCGGCACCGAACCTGCTACTACGCCCGGTGACGGCAGACGAGCAGTCCGAGAAAGAAATCGGCAATGGAAGTGTCAGTGAACCATCAACAAGGAGGAGCAGCGATGTGTAAGCCGTTTAAAGGTCAAAAGGGTTTTACCCTGATCGAGTTGATGATCGTGGTCGCGATCATCGGTATTCTGGCCGCGATCGCGATTCCGAACTTCATCGCCTACCAGGCGAAATCGAAGCAGGCAGAGGCCAAGGTTGCGCTTGGCGCGATTTTCACCTCAGCGGTCGCGTTTCAAGCTGAGACGGCTCCACAAACGTATGCACCGTCTCAAATCGGCTTGATTGGATACACGCCTTCAGGAAATCCTCGTTACTCGTTCTGGTATGCAGTTGATGCGACTGTCGGCGGCCCTGGTCCTGGAACGCCGACCGTATTCCCGGGAGCACCAGCGGTTGTCGCTGGTTCCTGCAACACGGGCGTGGCTCCTGCCACCAATGCGACTGTCGCGGCGAGTCCGACCGGATTTACCGCAGGCGCGATTGGGAACATCGACGGTGACGTCGCGTGTGACGAGTGGCACATGAATGATCAGCGGAGATTGACAAACGACAAGAACGACGTGTCGGCGACGACATAAGTAAGCGAGGCGGTGATCAATTACCGCCGATCGAGAGGGAGGGGAGCCACAAGGTTCTCCTCCCTTTTGCCTTTGGGGGCGGTATTGGCTAGAGCATCTGAAAGAGTCGGCTTGATTGTGGATTCCGTGTAGCGAAGCGACCTAACGATTGTTCCGGTATTCATCGAAGGACCTCCCAAGTCGGTCATCCATGATCGCATGCTCCAACAGAGACACTTCTCCCTATGAAGCGACATCGATGCGCTTCCAGTTATTCTGGAGCATCCCTCCCACCGTCGTGCTTCTAGGAAGCCTGATCATCTACCTCCCTCTCATTGATGGAGGAACAACGTATTTTCCCGTGATGACGATGCGACTGGCCATCTTGGGAGTGGTGTGTTCGTGGTTGATTCAACAAATGAGGCAAGGCTGTGTCGTCTTGAATCGCTGTCGCGTTCTACCGGTCGTTGGGATCTTTCTGGCATGGGCTACCTTGTCTATGGCCATCACGCCGTACAAGAACGCAGGTGTCCAATGGTTGATTAGTCTCTTCTGCTATGGCGCGTTATACGCAATCGTCTCTCAAGGCGTGAAGACGAGCGAGCATGCACGTCAAGTCATGATGGTATTCGTCGGAATGGGCATGTTCGAAGGACTCTTAGGAATCGCACAATACGCCTGGTTGGGAGAACTCAGAGCGAGGGGAACGTTTTTCAACCCCAACTTCTTTGCCACCTTGCAGGTCGCCACCTTCTCCGTGGCGCTTGGAATGTTAACCAGTGTGCCGTGGAGGGAATCGCATGGCTGGAAGCGAGTGGTGCTGTGCGGTGCCGCGGGTGTCTCATTCTCGGCGTTCATATTGGCGCAGTCGCGGGGAGCTTTAGGGGCATTAGCCATCGCGGCTCTATACATCACGTGGTCGCGCTTCGAGAAAAAAGCGGTAGTGGCGCTCGCTCTCATCATCGTTGCGCTGGCGCTGATGCCGAATCCGCTCAGCCGGAGGCTGAGCGAAGTGTCAAAACAGGATCCGTACGCTTACAGCCGAGTCGATATCTGGAAAAGCTCCTTGGAAAGAATCACCGAACATCCATGGGGAACAGGGCTGGGGATGTTTAAATATGCCTCGTTTCAGTACCGGTTTCCCAACGACCAGAGTATTGTGCGTTACGGTAAACGAGCGGAATCAGCGCATAGTGGGTTCCTGCAAATCGCAGTTGAGTTGGGAATAGCTGGATTGGGGATTTTCTTGTTCGGCATTTGGGTATGGATCTGTGAGGTCAAGACAGTAGTGAAGAATCAGTTGCCAGATTGGGAGCATGGTCTCGTCGTGGGAGGGGTTGCGGCGGTGTTGGCCATTCTCTCCCATGCGGCAGTGGATTCTGTGTTTCATGAGCCGGCGTTAGTCATGAGCATGATCGTGATCGGGGGCGCTATTCTAACATTCAAGCCAATTGATGCCTCCGCTATGGGACAGTGGCGGATGCCGTTTTCGTTTCGTCCGGCTCGTTTCGCTCTCATTCTGTTCTTCGGCCTCCTGTTGTCGGCATTGATTATCCAGCCGGCCGCCGCCTGGTACAGCTTCAGCCATGGACAGGCTCATGCCAAGGCAGGCAGACAGGATCTCGCATGGTATTGGCTTGAATGGGCATCGTGGATCGATCCTGGCACCACTGGCTATCATGACGCTCTTGCCCGCGCGTCACTTCACCGCTTTGAGCAATCCAGAGAGCCACAGTGGCTGGTGAAAGCGGTTGAAGAGGAACGGTTGGCCACTGAATTAAATCCCCTCGACGGCCGCTTTCCCTATCGATTGGGAACAATCTTCGATTCGATGGCTCGGCAGGGCTTGTCGCTGGATCAGCAGGGATCTGCACTCAAAGAAGCGACGGACGCCTATCACCAGGCGATTCGAATTGATCCCTACTCTCCTCTGAATTACATGGGTTTGGCAAACATTGCGTTGTCGCAAGGCCGTAGGAACGAAGCACGGTCATGGCTGCAGCAAGCCGTCGCATACGAGCCGAACTACTTGCCAGCACATTTGCGGCTGGCCGAACTGTCACTGAGTGATGGCAATGTCACCGATGCGCGCTCGGAGCTCGAGACAATCGTTGCTGTCCAAAAACGATACCAAAGGGGGGCCATGAATGATCTTGAGCACCAGTTCTTAGATGTCAATCCAGGCGCACTTCAAAACTCGCTGTCTCTCAAGCTCGAGCAATGAATGAAATAAGTTGCCAACGGACTCTTTGGACCATCGGTGCGTTCCTGGTGGCACTGCAAGGCATTCTCTTCTTGCCGGTCAACCACTGGATCGCGTCAAAACCAACCCTCCAACAGATTACCTACCTGCCTGAGGGGAAGTATTTACGGATCGCTTCACTAGGATTTCGGGAATTGGCCGCAGATCTCTTGTGGCTTCAAGTGATCCAAGTGATGGGACAACGGAAACTCTCGAAGGATGACGGCCATTGGCTCTACCTCGCAGTGGATCGAATCACCACGCTTGATCCAAAATTTGTGCGCGCCTATGAGGCGGGCAGTTTAGCCCTCTGCACGCTGGTCGTGCTCCCAGAAGAAAGCAACCGCTTGCTCGAAAAAGGGATGCATCACAACCCACAAGAATGGAGACTGCCGTTTTTGCTGGCGATCAACTTGTACTTCGAGATAGGGGATGACAAGCAGGCTGCTGAAGCGATGGCAAAGGCGGCAAGTTTGCCGGGAGCTCCGGATGGTCTGGCCCGACTTGCAGCGAAACTCTTTGTCTCGGCCAAATCTCCACAGCAAGCCGTCGATTTTCTTGCGAAGGTATACGCCGACACGACGGATCAGCATCTCAAGCCGCTACTCGAGATCCGCCTGAAAGAATCCATCATCGAGCGGGACCTTCAGTTGTTGGAGGAGGCGCTCAGCCGATATCAGAATAAGTACTCACGGCGTCCCAGCCGTCTGGAGGATTTGGTGGGCCCAGGTCTGTTGAGCGCATTGCCGGATGAGCCATTCGGGGGACGCTACCTCTATGAGCCTGCAACGGGCACTGTTCGAAGCAGCGAAGTGAAAGAGCGCATGAGGATTCCGGTTCATCGGCGAACTCAGTACGAGTAGGTGCAGATCCCTGTCTCAGGCTTTACGGGTCCTCCTGTCATGAAATCAGGAAAACTTGACCCCCTGTGGTCGATTGCTATGATGCAAGCAATTGTGAGTGGCTAACGAATGGACGCTGTAGTCGTTGACAAGGTCAATAAAACGTATAAGCGGACATGGCCATGGGAGAAGCCAATTTCGGCACTCTCCAATGTCTCGCTGTCAGTTGCGCAAGGAGAAATATTTGGATTTTTAGGCCATAACGGCGCGGGCAAAACGACCATGATGAAGATTTTGGTTGGGTTGCTCCGCGCGACGAGCGGCTATGCTGAACTTCTCGGGTCCCCTGTTCAAAACGTCGATGTCAGAGCGCGCATCGGCTATCTGCCTGAATCTCCCTACTTTTACGATTACCTCACCGCTGAGGAATTTCTCTATTTCTACGCGAAGCTTGCAGGATTAGATCGAGAGACCATACGAACGCGTATTCCCAGGTTGCTGGAACAAGTGAGCTTGACCGAAGCTCGGCAACGGCAATTGCGCAAATTTTCGAAAGGAATGCTGCAACGAATCGGCTTGGCCCAAGCGCTGATCCACGACCCTGAGCTCGTCATTCTTGATGAACCCATGTCAGGGCTTGATCCTATCGGGCGTAAAGAGGTGCGAGATCTTATCCTTGGTCTTCGCGACCAAGGCAAAACCGTATTTTTTAGTACGCACATTATTTCCGACGTCGAAATGATCTGTGACAGAGTGGGGATTTTGGCAAAAGGAAAGATGCTGTCATTGGGTCGTATTGAGGACCTCGTCAACGATCATGTGACCCAGACTGTCGAGGTGGTGTGCGATGGAATCGTTGGTGACGGATTGCCCGATATTAAAAGGTTGGC